>RKRO01000467.1 GCA_007571355.1 Candidatus Poribacteria bacterium
CGGGTTCGTATGCCGTGTTCGCATGTGGTGCGTACCGATGGAAGTCTGGTACATACCGGTAATGATTGCAGAACGGCTCGGGGCGCAGACTCCAGCCGTCGAAAACGCGTTTGGAAACCGGCATCCGCCTGCAGCGAGCCGGTCAATGTTTGGCGTACGCGCAAGTGTATCCCCATAACAACCGAAGCGCGGCGTCGTATCTTCTAACGAGATCCACAAAATATTCGGGCGGTCTGATGTGTTCATTGCGACTCCTTGTTTTTGACAAGATTGTACCCCAAACAACGGTTTAAGTCAATAGGGTCGTCTAAGCATTCATGTTCATTTAGGGGTCTGAAACTGTGAATTTTAGCGATTTTTCATCGCTCTCTTTGTAACCGATCCGAATCGCTTTTGCTCTTACAACGGTTTCACCTTTCGGTAAACGCAAAGGTTCTGTATACAACTGCCATCGACTGTCTTTACCTTGTTCGGTTGTATACGCGATTGCGGCACCTTGTGTTGAACAGTAGAGTTGCAAAAGCAGCGGTGCGTCCCATTCTCCATCTTCATGAGCAGGCTCCATGCCGGGGTTAGCCGCGTTAATCGGAATAAAAAGTGGTGATGCCGTTTGCGGTTGTGTGCCATTAGGATACCACGTCGCCACCATTTGTTCTTCAGATATATCCGCCATATCCCCGAATTCCGATTGCCATGCTGTCAACGTTTCTTGCATCTGTTTTAGCACATTTGCATGTGCTGCATCCTCTGCTAAGTTGTTGCGTTCATACGTGTCATTTTCGGTATCGTAGAGTTCTTCAGTGGGGCGCGGGGATTGGAACATGACCCATTGATCGCCCTCTAATTTGCCTTCGGCATAAAGTCGCCACATCTCCTGCATCACGGGATGGGTATTGCAGTAAGGGTCCCAGAGCAGATACGGCTTTTCGGGATAATAATTTCGGATGTATTTATATTTTTTATCCCGCACAGCACGCAGCATGTGATACGATAAATCCAGGCGGTCGCGCGTCGCAAAAACATATTCGCGTTCCACTTTTTTGGGTCCCAGGAAGGGGTGTCCGTGTAGGTGCGGCGGTGCTTGAACACCACACAACGAGAGCACAGTGGGCCCGAGGTCAATCAAACTCACCAATTGATCACTTTCACTCCCTGGATTAAGTTCTTCGTGCCATCGGACAATCAAGGGGATTCGGATCCCTGCATCGTAGGGCCACCGTTTACCGCGTGGGAGTCCTTCGCCGTGATCGCTCCAGAGGAAGACGATGGTGTTCTCTGCGAGCCCGTCCGCTACCAACTGATCCAACAGTTCACCGACGCGTGCGTCGGCTGTTGCGAGGTTATCGTAGTGGCGCGCCAATGCCTGCCTCGTTTTCGGGGTATCTGGTAAATAAGGAGGTAACTCCACATCATCTGGGTTCGTGGTCAGCGGATGATCTTCCTTTTCCCACATACCGCTTTCGTGTGTAACGATGGGGTTAAAAACGGAAAAGAAGGGTTGCCCTTCCGAACGATTTCGCCAATGCCCTTGATGGCTATTGTCATCCCACGCGGTGATAGGGGGTGTAAACTGATAGTCCGTTTTACTATTGTTGGTGCAATAATAGCCTGCCCCTCTCAGGTATTCGGTGAAGGTTTTCACATAAGGGGGCGGAACAGCAGCATACGGCGTAGGTAGGTCAGGTGTACTCTCGTGTGTATGCGTTGTCCTATGGTGATGTGTTCCGATGGAAATCTGATACATACCGGTGATAATAGCGGAGCGACTGGGGGCACAGACTCCGGCTGTTGAAAACGCGTTTGGAAACCGGCATCCGCCTGCAGCGAGCCGGTCGATGTTTGGCGTACGCGCAAGCGTATCACCATAACAACCAAAGCGCGGCGTTGTATCTTCTAAAGATATCCACAGAATGTTCGGGCGGTCTGGTGTGTTCATCATAGATCCCTTTTGACAGTGATTTATAGTGGATCCGAGAATTAAGGGGACATGCGACAGCGGGCGAGGGAACCTTGAAGAAACCCCCTATCAAAAACCCCCTACAAGCGGGTGGTCTCCGCAATCCCTGAAATGTCTCTTTATAGTAAGGCCCATAATGATTGAAACACATCCTCTCGAAACGAGGTCCCTCTGATTCCCCCCTGATAAGGGGGGGAGGGGGGTTGTGTTCCGAAAAGTGGACATTTCTTTATACTTGTGGACTTTACGATAATGTTTTATAGTAAGGCCCATAATGATTGAAACACATCCTCTCGAAACGAGGTCCCTCTGCTTCCCCCCTGATAAGGGGGGTGTTTTTGCTGGGGTGTTTCTTCGTGGGGGTTGTGTTCCGAAAAGTGGACATTTCTTTATACTTGTGGACTTTACGATAATGTTTTAATTCCAACATCCTTCTGTATACGGTTCACGATCAAAGAGTTTCCGACGGAAGGGTGTCGCCGTTGCCATCCAGTCATCAGGAATCTCTTGTGTGTAACGGTGCGGGGGGCCTGCTTCCTTGAAAATGTCGATGTTGAAGATACGATAGAGCTGCGGCGAATCTGCAGGTTTTGCCTCAACCGCGTGGAAGATACGGGCATCTATATAGACCATACTCCCCGGCGGTAATTCCAACCGTTTCTCTTCCAATTGACGTCCGGCTTCCCTGTCATAGGCCCCTGCAAGCATCCGTTCTGGCGTTGCCGCTCTCGTCGGCGCGACTTTATGGCTGCCGGGGATAACTTTGAGGTTTCGATCCCCGCGTGTAAAACCGTTCGGATAGTACAGAATCTGCACATAATAATTGTTGCGTTCAGCGAGATTAACCGGATTCTCATGCTTCCAGTGATGGTGGTCTTGATGGAACCCGAGAGGGCCGACCCCACGGGGTGCTATGTTGAGTGCGGAGTGACAGAAGTGGTACGCATCGCCAATTGTCGCGCGTATCAGTGCTGTAATAAAAGGATCATCGATAAGTCGATCGCTATATTTACCTCGGTCGTTCCACGGACGCATAAAATAGGCGTGTTCGGGTTTATCGCCTTTATTCAAAGCCTCAATGTACTGACGTGTCGGTTCAAAATGCTGTGTAATTTCCTCAATTAGACCTTCCCTGCCATCGTCCGTTAGCACGTCTGGATAAGCGATGTAGCCATCGTTGTGGAAAGAATCGATATCTACTTGCGATGGTCCCGATAACCGGAAAAGTGAATCAAATGTGTTAATTGTTTTCATAGTTGTGACTCCTGTCCCAATAGGCAGCTGCGTTCCGCCAGTTTCCGTCTTGTTGAAATCTTTCACGAAGTACTGTCAAGTGTTGACCCATCTCAAGAGTGGTATTCCAATTGCTTGGCGACAATGGCCTTCAAAATCTGTAAGATGCATTCGGCTTCAAACAGTTCGTTGTATACTCGCGAAAATTCAACGGTGAACGTTGGTTTTTCTGTTTCAATACCCTCAACGGTGCCGTGAACGAAAGTCCAACTTTCAGAGACAGTGTAACACCCAAAAATTGTTTGACTGTCTATAGATGGTGTTTGGGATGGTTGTGAATGCGTCTTACCTTTCCAATTGAGCCATGCAGCGGCAAGCATTTCACCGTAGAGTTGAATTTGGGGATCGGAGGAATGAACGCCGCGTTTTGCCTCATGCACAATGAGATAGGGCTGTTGTGGCTTGCCTGCTGCCGCCGGTGCGAGAGCACCATCCGCCTCACCTTCCAGTTGAAAAGTAGAATAGGTGGCTTTCAGAGAAACGCCTGCCCATGCTTGAACGTAAGTCTGCTCTGCTAACACCAAAAGCGGGTAGATAGCACGGGCCCAGAGCGTCGCTTCATTCATTACGACCAGATCACGTTCGCGCAAAATTGATTTGAGATAGTCAATTTGGGCACGCTCTGCCGGTGTTAATGGATTCTGCTGCATGTTCTCCCATCTGTCGGACACACCTATCTGTATGCGGAGTGTTACAAGTGCCCTGAGTGTTTCCTCAGAGAGTTGTGACAAGCTATAGGTTTCCATACGCTAATCCCTCCTATTTTCCAGAACCCTTTCAGATCCGACTGTGTCCATCTTCCTTAAACCGCTCCAACAATGCTGTCAAGCGTTCCACAATTTCTGGGTACGTTTCCCATACGTTGTTTGTCTCACCCGGATCCTCATAAATATGATACAGTTGTCCCGGTGTTCCCGGTTTGGGACGACCATCGCTCGGTGGAGGCCATCCGCCTGACCCTTGTGTGTCCAAAATCAGTTTCCAATCGCCATGCCGAATAGAAAAGGCACCCGTGCTGGAATGATGTACAAGAACCTCTCGCAGTGGGCTCTCTACCGCTTCACCTAAGAGTGCAGGCAAAATGTTGCAGCTGTCCTGTCCGGCATCTTCTGGCACTTCTGTCCCGACAATCGCTGCACAGGTCGCCATCAGGTCGGTCAGACAGGTTAACGTATCGGTTTCAGTCTTCGGTGCGATGACCCCGGGCCAGCGCGCAATCAAGGGTTCGCGATGCCCACCTTCCCAAATATGTGCTTTGTAGCCGCGCCAGTCCCCGCATGATTTATGATCATAGCGATGATACGGCATCGGACTGCTGTCTCCTTGAATCCGATCCCCCGGCAAGGCACCGTTATCACTCGTGACAAAGATGAGCGTCTCGTCGGTTTTCCCAGTGCGTTCTAATGCAGCCATCACTTCCCCGACCATCCAATCCACAAGCCATACCAGATCGCCACGGGGCCCAGCACTGCTTTGCCCGCGTGCAAAATCTGGCACGACTGCTTCTGTGCAAGGTTCGTGCGGGGCGGAAGGTGTCAAATAGAGGAAGAAAGGTGCATCCGCGTCGGCTTGTCCCTCAATGTATTCAACCCCCTTCTTTGCAATAATAGGGTCGGCATCTTTATGTTTCCAACTCGGAGCCATCATCCCGGGACGGCTCGTAAACGCTGGCATTTCATGATAGACGCTCGGGATTTCCACAAAAGTGTCATTCTCTATAAAACCGTAAGGCGGTTGGCACGTCGGACACCCAGAGGCCCCATAAAAATAATCGAAACCGAGGTCGGTTGGACCGCCCGTAATTGGCGCGTTGAAGTCTATATGTTCTTCCAGTTCGCGTTTTGCATTGCCCCACGGCAGCGGCGCATTGAAATCGTAAGCGTATCCCGGCACCGTCGAGAATCCGAGTCCTAAGTGCCATTTCCCGACGCAGGCTGTATGATACCCCGCATCTTTCAGCAAACTCGCGACTGTCAAGCGTTCAGGTTCAATAAGGGGTGGTTCGTACCCGTAAAGCACGCCGTACTTGAGTTGGGTCCGCCAACAGTAACGTCCTGTTAAGACCCCGTAGCGTGTCGGTGTGCAGACGGCGGAGGGAGAATGTGCGTCTGTAAAACGGATTCCCTCTTGCGCAAGTTTATCCATATTCGGGGTCGGAATCTTTGAATCGGGGTTATAGCAGCCGACATCCCCATATCCCATATCGTCTGCCATGATAAAGACAATATTTGGAGAATTCTCTATATTCATGATATTTCCTAAAAAGGTCTGGCGGTTATAGGTCAAGTCTATTGTAATTTCGCTTTTAATTCGGCGAGATCCTTATCAAGCGATGCTTCTTCCGCATACCTCGAAAATTCACGTTCCAATTTCGCATCCTGATAGGCGACATCCATTTCAGCGGCAGCTTTTGCCAAAGTCGCTGCCGCTGTTGCGTCCTGTTCCATCTTCGTAAGCGTTTCAAAGGCTTTATTGTCTTGTATTTCTTTTAGCATCTCACGGAGGTGGACTTCGGCATCCACGTTTCTGTGTTGTGCGACGACGACTGCCTTTTTCCCTTCCGCCTCAGTCATTTGCTGCTGAAGATGTTCAAGGAGATCGTTGAGATTCTGAACTATCTGTTTCTGTTCTTCCCACTGTGTTTTGTATTGATCTGCTAAGCGTCGATACTCGTTTCGTTTTTCCAAATCTTCGAGTGCCAAGTCCTCACGTTCGGCTTTAAGGGCAATCAGTGCGCGTTCCTGCCACTGTTCCGCTTGGGCCACTGCCCCTTCATAAGCGTCCTGAAACTGTTTTTCGACCCCAACAGAGGCATTGACCTTTTCCTGTGCCTCTGAAAGCCGATTTTTCATCTCATCGATAGCAGCCTCTAAAACCCGCTCCGGGTCTTCAGTTTCAACCTCAGTCTGTTCCGGTTCCGGTTCATATTGCACAACAACTGTCTCTGCGAATTTATCTCCGAGGCGTTGCTGTTTTTTACCAAGGAACCAGAGTAAGTCAAAGGGTTGGAGGAGCCCCGCGAAACGACGGAGGAAGGCATCTTTGAAAGTACACGGTTTACCGTCTTTCAAACGGACCACCTGGAGCGACAACAATTTCTTCCCTATGCCTTGCCCTTTTCTAAAACCGTCCATAAAAAACAGACCGAATATCCACAAAACGGCACTGCACAGAAAGCCAAAGACACTGAGACCCATGTTTAACAATAACTGAGGTGGGCCGAAGGGTTCGGACAACAGAAAAACTACGATTGATGATAAAAGCAGTCCGAGAACGATTTGCACGACCCCTAAGATCGCAATATCTATAAAGAGCGCGTATAACCGTGTCAGTCGGGATGCCAGTTTGAATTTTTTCCCCACTACCTCAATAAACTTCATCCTGAAAAACCTCTGTTATAGGTGTTATATATATAGAGTCAGCAAAGGCGAAAAAGGATAGTAAAATAGCGTTTGGCGGAAGGTGCAAGGCACAAGAACCTTGCACCATAATACCATGGCTGCTACAGTGTTAGCACGGTCACTGCGACTTCGCGTCCACCGGCATTCGAGGAATCTATGACACCTTGGATAATAATATTCGTGAGCGTCAGCCGTACGGGTCAATGGGCGAGGGTTTCCCTTCCCGGACAGCATCAATGAACGCCGAATCTTCCTCGTGGAATACACTCGAAAATAGATGCACACTTGGACAAGGATTCCCCCTCCCCCCGCAAGCAGGGAGAATCAGCGGGACCACGCTTCGATAGGATGTGTTTCCATAATTACGGGCTTTACGATAACATAGCGTACACAAAAAGAAAAAAGGATAGAGAAATTTAGAACGCCTCGTAACGTGGTATGCCGATACTTCTTTTTTTATGCTTTTTGATCTACCATACTTGAGAGAATCCCGAGGATCTTATCGCATTGTGCGATTGTATAGATTGTCATGTCAATATATAGTTTTTGTTTTTTCAATTTGAGAAAAAGCCAGTCGGTCCCGGAGGTCGTTGTGCCGTAAACACACGGGATGCTATTCCCTTTTTCAGCATTAAAGCGTTGTGCAGCAAGCATTTCGGCGACGCATTGTCCCAACCCGAGTTTCACATCGGCATTCTTTGCCTCGACGAGCGCGATAACAGGTGCCTCTACGAAAAATTGTTCTGGGGACAAACTTATCAAGAAGTCACAGACACCAACTAAACCGCTCTCCGCATCAACGCTGAAGTCGATACCCGAAAAGAGGCTGATGCGGCGGTCGAAGTGTTCGCGAAGTTCAAACAAGACTCCCGTCATAATCAGTTCCGAGCGTGCTTTCTCTGTGCCTATCGCGACGGCTAAAGGGACTTTTTTTCGTAATTCCTCCGTGAAATGTGAATTCGGCGTTACAGGTTCTATTTCAGAAAACAGGTCTATCGTCTGAACGGTTTCTAATTTAAACACCGAGCGGACTGATTCCAAAGTAAAGTTGCTGTAAGCCATATTTGGTAGACCTCCTAAGTGTGAACGGGCTCAAGCACCGACACCGGGCCAACAAATCATAAGGTCGGCACGGTCACTGCGACTTCGCGTCCACCGGCATTCGAGGAATCGATAACGCCTTGAATGATGACGTTGGTGAGCATCACGCCATACGGGTCAATCGGTGAGGGTTTCCCTTCCCGGACAGCATCAATGAACGCCGAATCTTCCTCGTGGAATACGCTTACTGATTCAAACTCGGTGAACTCTTGATCAAAAATCTCACCATCTTTATCGCCATAGACGCGTACGCCTTCCGCTGGGCCACGGACCTCGCCAATACCGAGACGGAGTCCTGCTTTTTTGCCGAGGAAGATCGTTCCACCGAGCGAATCCATGTTCATGCACCAGCACGTTTTGAATACCATACGCGCCCCGTTCTCAAAGACGACCCAGCCGACCCCAAAATCTTCTACTTCCGTTTCTTTAAGGGCAGGGTTCCATGTATTGTGCAGGCTCAGATAGTTAGAAGTGATACCAGAGACCGCAACCGGTTTCGGATGTCCCATCAGATAGAGGGCGGTGTCAAGCGCATAGACACCGATGTCCGCAGACGCGCCTAAACCCGCTGTCGCTTTTCGGATAAAACTTCCGCCAGGGTTCCCGCGCCGCCGATCCGCGACGGTCTCAACGTAGTAGATATCGCCGAGTGTGCCCGCATCAACGATCGCTTTCGCCTTAATCACTTGTGGCGAATAGCGGAGTTTTAAACCAATCATCAAAATCTTGTCGTTTTCTTTTGCAGCACGCCACATGGCCGCGGCAGCATCGAGCGTCGCTTCCATCGGCTTCTCACAGAAAACGTGTTTACCGGCGTTCAGCGCAGCGACCGTCGGTGCCGCATGCACACCTGTAGGCGTACACACGTACACCGCTTCAATCTCATCCATTTTGAGCATTTCGTTGTAGTCAGAAAATGTGTGTTTGATGCCCCACTGTTCTTTCGCGCGTTCAAGGTTTGCGGGGACAAGGTCGGCAGCAGCG
>RKRO01000021.1 GCA_007571355.1 Candidatus Poribacteria bacterium
TTGAAAGATGCCGCCATTGAGATAAGGGATTTTACCGAGAAGATGTTTCATTTCTCTGGGGCGTTCTGTCTCCGGTTTCGCGAACCCTTCAAAGAAAAGCGGACAGAGGAAGGCTTGGTAGTAGCGGTCGGTCCCGGTTGCTTGACTTTCTGTCAGTTTGGTGTGCAGATAGTTCTCATCGCTATTCAGGAACCCTTTCTTTTCAATAAAGTAGATAAACATCAGGCGGTTGAGCATGACAGAGACATACCACTTTTGCATCTCTTCATCGGGAATGCCGTTGAGGAACTTGAGGAAGGTGTCGTGTTCCCTTTTGAAATGGTCATAAAACCGTTTGGTGACGCGTTCAACATCAAAACTCCGCTGAACCCGTCCGGTCACGGTGGGCAGTGTGAGGTGTTCTTCCTCTACCAGGCTGAAGGCGATGTTTTGGAGTTTTTGAATGAGAGCATCGCCGGACTGTGTGATATGGTAGCGGTGTTCACGGCAGGCATCGGGTTTGCCGTGTTCGCGTTTGACCCATTGCCAAATCTGTGTGGTTTTCTCAGCATCGGTGTAGATGATGAGGTGTTCGTGTGTGAAGCGGGTGACCTGTTTTTGGATGTTGCGGCGGGTGGCGTAATTGGGGAGGTGTCCGTCGGTTCCGGTGGCTGGGCACTCGAAGACGATCATGCCGCGTTTTTCGGCGATGGCGGTGTGCTGGTAGTCGGTTTCGTCTACTGTAATATTTAGGGTTTGCGTGTGATAGTCCCAACCAAGTTCTTCAATAAAGAGCGTTTCAAAGTCGGATTCTTTGAGATATCGGCGTGTTCTTTGGCGATCAATTTGCATGGATATTTTCCTGTTAATTTCGAGGGATCGTTTGTGGTAAGGCAATTCATTGCCCTACCACAAACATACGCACCTAAACAAATTATACACGATATCGTGATAGGGTTCAAGTAGATATCGCGCAATCTATTTCCGAACACGGTATCGCTAAAGAGGCGGTGATTTCAGATTAAAATTCCACCGTTAAACCAACGTATGGGATAATAGGAAACTGGTTCGTTTCCTGGACTTCGCCACTGATGGCATTTACCCCTCTGATCGTATTCTTTTGGTTGTAGACATTCAGAACTTCGAGAAACGTCCCTATCTGGTAACTTTTAACATTCCATGTCTTACTAATTCGGACATCCAGCCGGTGATAGGCGGGGAGCTCTGCCAACGGCTGCCCTTCTGACTCTGCGTCTTGCAGATTACCGAAGAGGGGTTGCATCCCACTTGTGGTCGCATCTTGGATCAAGAAAATCTCACTGACAGGTGTCGCGGATGTTCCACTGGAATACTGCCATTTGGTACCAATTTCAAAAGTCGGCGTAATGCTTGTATTGTAGACAATACTGACGATGTGCGTGTTATCGAAAAGATAAGGCTCGTAAGGATCATCTGGGTGTAAGCGGCGTTCGCCGTGTGTCCACGAATAAGAGAGCCAACCGAAGAATTTTTCACTTAGTCGGAAACGGAAGAACGCCTCTGCCCCGCCAACAAACCCTGCACCCTGATTGAGATAATTCGCTTTTTCATCTGGCGTTATCAAATTCTGAATATCTTTGTAATATGTAGCGAATTTGAGTTCGGTTTCTGGGGACAATTCGTGTTCAAATTCAAGGATATAGTGTTGTGCCACACTGGGTTTCAAGTTTGGATTGCCATCATCTGCCAACACCTGATACGCTAACGGGCTCTGTTCATATCTGCCGTAAGCAAATCGGAGTGTAGACGTGTTTGGCAGTTCGAGGCTAAGGCTCCCCCGCGGCTGAATAGAGAGTTGTTCTGTTAGGTTGAGATAATCCAACCGGGCACCAAGAGCAACGGATAAGGAAGGCGAAAGTTCGTAGCGTCCTTGTAGATATCCCTCCGCACGTTGAAAGTCATACTCGAATTCATCGTAAACTGTTTCAAAGTTGTTAATCTTCAGAGACTTTTCCGCCTCAGGAAATTGCGGGACTTCTTCCTCCTCATCAAACAGGCCCGCATCCTCTTCGTCCTCGCTATCTCCTGCTCCCTCTAGCTCATTGAGAAATTTGCCGTCTTCAAGACTCAAGGCTGGACTCAAGGCAAAAAGGAACCCGGATTCAAGTTGAAATGCTGGTGCTAACTGATATTCAATGTCTTCGCGCAGGGTATAGATCGGAACGTTGACCTTTATATTGTAGTGTTGATATTCTTGAGACGTAATTTGCCGTTTACCGTCTGCGTCGAGCTCATAAAACTCTTGTGCAAGTTCCAAGAAATTAATATTCAGGAAATTGAAAGAGCGCGTCAGCGATAAATTCGAGATAAATTTTTCGGTGAATAGGGAGCGGAGATGAATACCTTGTGCCTCAAACCCATTTTTGAAATAGGTACCCGATTCATTAGGCGGGTCTCTTTCCTCAATATTGGGGTTTGTTAGATCGAAGTGATCTACAGCACCGAAGGCGTTTACCATCAACTGATGTTTTCCTGAGAGCTCGTAATTCAATTTGAACTGATAATCCGAAAAGTAAGGTAACACGCCTCCATCTATAAA
>RKRO01000545.1 GCA_007571355.1 Candidatus Poribacteria bacterium
CCCGGTTTTCTCCACCTTGGAGACCCACTCATGCGACTTGCCCAGTCGTTTCCCTACCGCGCGGAGGCTCAGCTCAATTCCATCTTCAAACCCGTAGCGGAGACGAATCACTTCACGTTCGACCTCCGAAAGGTGAGACAGGAGTTGTTCAACGGATACCCGGGTATCGACCTCAGCAAATCCCGGATCAATGCTGCCAACCGTATCCCCCAGCAGTTGGGCATCCTCTGAGTCTGCTAAAGGCGCGTCAAGACTTTCAACAGTGTATGCTGCGCATTCCCGCACAAAGGAAACTTCACCCTCTGATAGGTGCATTGCCGCTGCGATATCAGCATTCGTCGCGCTTTCTCCGAGTCGCCTGCGCGTCCGACAAAACTTATTTACGGTGCGCCGCAACGGACTCGGGAGATGCAAGAGTTTCTGATTCTTGTTGAGATAACAGAGGATTTCGCCCAAGATGAAATGTCGGGCGAATGTGGAAAGTCTACCCCGCGCCGGCTCATATCTATCAACAGCAGTGATCAGCCCTATCACACCCTGATCAAATAGGTCTTTCACATCAACACCGTAACTCTTAAAACCGAACACTATAGATTTTACAAGCGGTAGATGAGATAGGATGAGCCGGTCGCGGGCATTAACCGACGGGTCAAGTGCCAAGGCACATTCTTCTTCCGCAGACAGTTGGACAGTGGCGGAGATAAAATGGTTTAGGGATGCATAAAGCCGGTCAGGTCGAGAAATGTCAAGTTTTGTTCTCATAACCCGCTCCTTTACCTATGCAAGTGGCTTTTTCCAGTTGTGTTCAGTTGTACCGACAAGGTAAAGGAGACGTTATTGGGAAAGTTTATCCTTTACCTGTTCATTGTATACGCCTTGCTTTTTTCTTCATACGATTTGATGATTTCCTCATAATTCCAGGACCTATGTCCTGTGCGTTTCCAAGCTGCCCTTGTGCCGGAACACATTTTTTTCTTTTGCTCATCCGATACTTCGCGCCGGGGTAAGATACCAAAGCCCAGAGGCTCAGTCAATTATAGATGAAACGGCATTTTGTATATATTATGTGCTAAAATCTGCAAAGTGTCAACTTTTTTATTGACTTTACTATAAAAATGGGGGTAACAATACCTTCGCGAATTATCTGCCTTTGCGTTGGATAGATGCGTGCGGAATACAACCGATTGCTCCGTGATGTCCGAGCATCGCGTCCATAAAAATACCTTCAAGGTTTTGCGAAAGTATTTTTAGAGAGGGCTCCCGTAGGATTGCGTAGGGGCGGGGTTTCCGCGTCTGATGTTGGGTGATATGCGTCCTTGTAAGGATATGGGTGCTGATGCATGGGAGCCTGTGTTTTCATGTGGGCGAAGAGACCTCGCCCCTACGATTTTTGGCGAAGGTATTGGGGTAGGTGAGAGGATTTTAAAGATTGCATCTTCGGTGTCTCTATGATACAATTTGATTAACCAGTTTGGGACAACACTGTTAGGCATTGGAATTCCAACCACAGCAGATGGATGCCTTACAGTCAAAACCTATCTAACTTGATATGATGGGGAAAACCGTCGAAAAAATAAAGGCTGTCGAGATTCATGACAAGGTCTTTGAGGAGATTTCTCTATGCGCGAAAACCGAACCCTCATCCGAGGCGATAACTTAGAAGAGATGCGAAAATTTCCCGATGCCTGTGTTGACTTGATTGCTACAGATCCGCCGTTCAACTCCAAGCGCGATTATTTCGTGCCATACCGAGATGCGCATGGAAAACAGCCAGATGCTCTTGTCAAAGCATTTACAGATACATGGGCATGGGGCGATGCTGCCGAAGAGACCGCTGAGCAGCTGATCGTCAAAGAAGGCGGGCAAATCGGCGCGGCTATCCAAGGCTTACAGCATTTCTTGAATGAGACACCCATGATGGCATATCTTGTGATGATGGCTGCACGCATCGTCGAGATGCACCGGCTTCTTAAGTACACGGGGTCTCTTTATCTCCACTGCGATCCCTCTGCGAGTCACTATCTCAAAATCATTCTCGATGCGGTTTTTGGCCCGCAAAATTTCCGCAATGAGATTGTTTGGAAGAGACGTTTAGATACACATAACCTCTCTACTTCCCATATGGGCAGAAACCACGATGTTATATTTTATTATGCAAAATCTTCTAAGACTCCGTACCATATCCAATATACACCTTATGATCCTGAGTATATCAAATCTCATTACAAATACGATGATGCTAAAGGGAAATATCGGTTGCTCCCATGCACAAACGAAAGTGGAGGCAACAAACCGTATGCATTCATGGGAGTCACGCGAGCATGGCGTTTCAGCGAAAAGACAATGAATGAAATGTACAAATCTAACTTGCTAGTGCAATTAAGGGATGGGGGTCCATTTTACTATAAGAAATATGTGAGCGAAGCAAAAGGTGTACCATTACAAGATATTTGGGCGGATATCGCACCTGTTCGGGGAAATGATAGCAGTGGTTACCCTACTCAAAAGCCAATACCTCTTTATAAACGTATCATAGCAGCTTCGTCAAATTCAGGCGACCTTGTCCTCGATCCGTTCTGTGGATGTGGTACAACGTTGGTAGCTGCGGAAGAACTGAAACGGGAATGGATTGGGATCGACCTGACGTACCTCGCTATAGGTGTGGTCAAAGGTCAAATTGAGAAGTTTTTTCCACAACTGCGGAACAGCGTGACAATCACTGGAACCCCGGAAAACGCGGAGAGAGCTTTAGCCTTAGCAAAGAGCGATCCACGCGGTTTTGAAGAGTGGGCCGTCACACACGTACTGAAATTTAAATCAAATCCCAAAAAAGGGGCAGATGGCGGCATTGATGGTTCATATACATTCCCCATTGGCAAAGTAAAAGGGAGGCAAGCGTATGGCAAGATGGCGGCACAAGTTAAAGGTGGCACTTGGACACTGGGGCAAATTCGCGATTTTCGTACAGCCATGCAGAATGTGAAGGCGGATTTAGGCGTGTTTGTCGTTACCCGGGAACCGACGCGCGGTATGTTAGATGAAGTCCGGCGGGCTGGTACTTATCAGATAGAAGCCGGTGGTTTTACAATTTCGGTGCCTTGCCTGCAAATTTACCAGATTCAGGATTATTTTCGCGGTGTGCTTCCGCAGCTGCCTTTTGGCGAAAGAGGATTGTTGTAATGAGTGAAACTTGCTTACATTTTAGGCTTCGGCACTTAGGCCTGCAGGGACTCGCGTTTTGGAAACGGAGCGAAACCCGTATTAAAGCGACACCGCTCAAAAACTCTGCACACCAGCGGCGTGCTCTGTCTATAGCAAACGGCATCGTTCCTTCTTGCGCGCCAGCGGCACGCTCTGTGTTCTCAAAGGCTATGCCGTATCTGTGACGGGGATCCAAAAATTGTCCAAAGTTTAGTATGCTTAGTCCTTGTTCTATTCTGTCCAAAAGGGTCTTATTGGGAGATCCTATCAGTTCCATTCATTCTCATCATTTCCAAATCAAACAGTTGACATAAATTCATGAGCGTGCTAATATAATGGCACGTTTCGGGTACCTGTGAATTGCACGCTTCAATGAGGAGGCACATTATGGCGATGTATCGAACCGCAATCGTTGGGGGGAGGCGCGGTGTTCACCACGCGCGATGCTATGCTGGCATTGAGAACATGAAGGTAATTGCCATCTGCGAGATCGACGCGGAACGTCTAAAAGCAGCATCGGCAGAACTGAACGTTCCGGGATACACAGACTATATGGAGATGTTAGAGAAGGAAAAACCTGATATCGTCCATGCTGTAACAGAACCGACGGTGCCACGACATATCTGGGTGGAACCTGCCGGCGAAGCGGGGGTCAAAGCGTTAGTGATAGAGAAACCGATCGCGCTGAGACCGAGCGAGGCGGAAGCCCTCGCCGCCGCGCATGAGAAAACAGGTTTGAAGATTATCGTCAATCATCAACGTCGGTACCTGCCGTTTGCCGAAAAACTGTTGGAATTCTTTGCTGACGGTAGCCTCGGGGATATACACTTCATCCGCGCATGCACGGAAGGCGACATTACCGATATGGATACGCACCTCATGGATGTCGTGCTTTTCGCTTTAAAAGACATTCCGATTACACACGTGTGGGGTGCTGTTCAAGGTGCGGAAATCTATGACGTTCCGCATCGGCAATGCCCTGAAGATTTGATGGCGATCTATACGTTTGAGAACGGGGCGCGCGTCCATTTTGAATCCGCACGAACAGCGTTTGGGACGATTGATTTCCCTGGCAGCAATCCGCGGTGCAATCTCGATTTTTGGGGGACGAAAGGCAGGATGTGGTGGCGCGAAAACGGGTCATGGGGCTATCAATTTGACGGCATGGCGGAGCATTTCGTTGAAAAAACGCACTTCGGTGAAGATGACAAATTCGGACAGCGCGCGTTTACACAAGCCATTGCAACTTGGCTTGATGACGAAAATCAACCGCATCGCAACAGATTGGCACCTGCACTGCTTGGTTTTGATCTGATTATGGCGGCGTATCGCTCCGCACTCGTCGGTCAACGGATACCTTGGCCCCCGAAACTCAGCGATGAAGAGTGGGTAGAACTGAAAAATAAGGTAACTGGTGGGAAAAATAAAAGATGATAGTTTAGAAAACAGTAAAATCTTGCATACGAAAGAATGGAGGGGTTTCGATTTAAGAATGCTTTCCTTAGATTTGCAAACGGCACGTGTCCTGTCGGGTTTCGCTTCGCTCTACCCGACCTACGTTGTATGCGGGTGATGTATCCTCTCATCCCTTGTCCGAAAGCCCTCAAAAGATAGATGCTATAGGAGGCAATAGATATGCTTAGCCAAGCGCAGGTTGACACTTTTCGTGAAAAAGGGTTTCTGCTTGGAAACCGGGTTCTCAGCGATGAACAGATTGACGAATTGCGGTCAGAATTGGCACGCGTCATTGATAATTACGAGAAACCTGAAGTGCCACAGCCGGTACGTATCGCCAACCTCGGGGGTAAGGAAGAGAGTCCGGTCTGGCAGATCGTTAACATTTGGGAGGCGAGTTCTGCTTACCACCGGTTGGTTCACGATCCCATCATTGTGGAAGAGATCGGACAACTGACGGCGGCGACGGAGTTGCGCGTCTGGCACGACC
This sequence comes from Candidatus Poribacteria bacterium, assembly GCA_007571355.1. Lineage (GTDB taxonomy): Bacteria > Poribacteria > WGA-4E > WGA-4E > WGA-3G > WGA-3G. The sequence goes on from RKRO01000545.1 coordinate 5,147, forward strand.
AAATCCAATACAAACCGCCGCAGGTCGGTGGAGTCAACCGTTGGCACCAAGATTCGCCGTTGTGGGGTATTCTCATGCCGAAAACGAGTCAAGTAACAGCATGGGTCGCGTTAGACGATGTAGATGAAAGCAACGGCTGTATGCGTATGGTCCCTGGGTCTTATCATTGGGGGAGTCAGATGCCGTTTCTACGAGAAATCCCAGACATCCACACAATGCCGGAGCACTTTGAAGATAACGAATTAGCAGTTGAACTTTGTCCTGTACCGAAGGGGCATGTCCACTACCATCACGCCTTGACGTGGCACGGGTCGCATGACAACACCAGTCGTGAACCGCGCCGTGCGATTGCGGTGCATTATATGACCGGCGAAACCATCTATGATGAAAGTGGTAACCACATCATGAAACCTTTTGTTACCGTCAACGGCGGCAATAAATTAGCGGGGCACCATTTTCCGCTTGTGATGGATGAAGGGAAACCGACGAAGGCGAACATATAAAAGTTTTTCTATGGGAGGCAAGCATGCTCAGCCAAACACAGGTTGACACATTTCGTGAAAAAGGGTTTCTCCTCGGAAGTCGTGCTTTAAACGATGAACAGGTCGAGGAATTACGGTCAGAGTTGGCGCGTGTGATTGATGACTACAAGAAAATCGATGTCCCGCAGCCGATTCATATCGTTAATCTCGGTGGCAGAGAGGAGAGTCCTGTCTGGCAAGTCGTTAATATTTGGGAGGCGAGTCCGGCGTATCACCAGCTCGTTCACAACCCAGTCATTGTAGAGGAGATTGGACAACTAACGGCGGCGACAGAGTTGCGCGTCTGGCACGACCAAATCCAATACAAACCCGCCGAGGTCGGCGGGATCAATATGTGGCATCAGGATTCACCCTATTGGCCCATTCTCACGCCGAAAACGAGTCAGGTAAGTGCTTGGGTTGCGCTGGATGATGTTGATGAAAGTAATGGATGTATGCGCATGGTTCCCGGTTCTCACCATTGGGGCAATCAGATTCCGTTCCTGCATTCGATCAAGGATATTCATTCGATGCCTGACCGGTTTGAAGACCGGGACCTGGAAGTTGAACTCTGTCCTGTACCGAAGGGATATGTCCATTATCATCATTCTTTGACGTGGCACGGTTCACACGATAATACGAGTGGAAATCCGCGTCGCGCAATTGCGGTGCATTATATGACCGACGAAACGCGTTACGATGAAAGTGGCAACCACGTTATGAAACCTTTTGTCACCGTTAATGACGGCGATAAACTCGAAGGCGATAGTTTTCCGCTTGTGATGGATGCAGGAAAACCGACGCGGCCGAGTGTATAGTCCTTTTTCTTACTCATGTTAGGGATGTGTAAGCCTGACCAACGGGAGGGCTGGCGATAGGTAAAGGATCGCCCTCGACACAACCCCCTAAACGAACCGCAAGGAAGATAAAAAAAATGAAAGTTGTTGATGCAGTTGCAAAAGTCCTTAAAGCGGAAGGTGTGGAATACCTGTTCGCCTATCCTGTGAACCCGATAATTGAAGCGGCGGCGAAATTAGACATCCGTACGATTATCGTTAGACAGGAACGGATCGGACTCCACATGGCGGACGCGATGAGCCGGATGACCTCTGGGGAGAAAATTGGCGTGTTCTGTATGCAGAGCGGTCCCGGTTCTGAGAACGCGTTTGGTGGTGTCGCGCAAGCCTACGGCGATTCCGCGCCAATCGTCGTTTTACCGATGGGATACGCCAGAACATTGGCGCAGATCCAACCCAATTTCAATTCCGCCCTGAACTATCGGCACGTGACGAAGTCGTGTGAACAAGTTACGTTACCCGGTGCTGTGCCGGAAGCATTGCGGCGTGCGTTTACACAAGCACGCAACGGTAGACCGCGGCCTGCACTCGTTGAGTTCCCATCCGACCTCTTTGGCGAAGAAATTCCCGAACCTTTTGAACCTGCGCCTGTTCCAATAGTACGTTATGGACCTGACGCAGCATCAATTGAGGCTGCCGCTGAGGCTCTACTTGCGGCAGACTGTCCGGTAATCTACGCAGGTCAAGGTGTCCATTATGCAAAAGCGTGGGATTCTTTGAAGGCATTGGCGGAACTTCTCAGCGCACCTGTGACAACGAGTTTAGGCGGTAAAAGTGCTTTTCCAGAAGATCACCCCTTGTCACTCGGTTCCGGGGGGCGTTCGATTCCGAAAACGGTGCATCATTTCCTCCAAAAAACGGATCTCCTTTTTGGTATCGGGTGCAGTTTCACACGAACGCATTTCGGAGTCAAGATCCCAGAAGGCACACGTGTCATGCACGCCACGCTGGATCCCGCCGATATTAACAAAGATGTTCCGGTTGAAATTGCGCTTGTCGGTGATGCGGGTTTGATTTTGGAAGGTTTAGTAGAAGCCGTTCGCGAACGATCGGAGGGCGCGTCCGAAGAACGCATCGCTGCCACCACCGAAGAGATTCGTACTATCAAATCGGAGTGGCTTGAACAGTGGATGCCAAAACTCACCTCTGATGAAGTCCCGATGACTCCGTATCGCGTCATCTGGGACCTGCTGCGGACTGTTGATGTCAAAAACACGATTATCACGCACGATGCGGGGAGTCCACGCGATCAAATGTCGCCTTTCTGGCAGTCTATTGCTCCGCTGACTTATATCGGTTGGGGAAAGACGACGCAGCTGGGTTACGGGCTCGGACTCGCCATGGGTGCGAAACTCGCCAGACCGGACGCGCTCTGTGTCAATGTCTGGGGCGATGCAGCGATAGGTTTCACCGGTATGGATTTCGAGACGGCGGTCCGTGAACGGATACCGATTCTCTCTGTCCTTTTCAATAACTTTTCTATGGCAATTGAGATTCCGATTATGCCTGTTTCTACCGAAAAATTCCGTAGTACAGACATCTCTGGCAACTACGCGGATATGGCGAAGGCGTTCGGTGGCTACGGTGAACGCGTCGAAACACCGGATCAGATTATTCCGGCTATCCAGCGCGGTATCCAAAAAACGCAGGAAGGTGTCCCTGCACTGCTTGAGTTTATTACGGCGAAGGAAATTCAGATTTCCAGTTTCTAGTTAGCTATCAGTTTTCGGCTATCGACTTTCAGCAAGAATGGCTATCAACTGATGGCTATAAAAAAGGAGCCTCTGTTATGAAACCGATTCTTATAGTTTTGTTCGTCATTGCGCTGAGTTTCAGTGCATGGGCAATAAATGATGATGACGCGCTCATGTTGTATTTCACCTTTGACAAAGACGAAGGGGGCAAAGTTACAGATGTGAGTGGCAATAACCTTGAAGGCACCTTTGAAGGTGCAGTCTGGTCGAAAGATGGCAAATTCGGTGGTGCCGTCCACCTCGAAGACAGTGAAAAGTTTGTAGAGGTTGACGCGGTCCCTGAGCTCGACATCACCGATGAACTCACGATTCAAGCGTGGTTTTTTCCCGAAGAATCTCAACCCGATTCTAATCTGATGGGACGCAGAAGCGCAGGAAACGTCGGCGGGTATTGCCTGCAATGGAGCGCGCAGTTTACCGGTGCTCCACAAATTGAAACGTGGATTAACATCGGGGGTTGGCAAGGTTCTCGAAACAAACAGACCATTAAACCGGCGTTAGAAGAGTGGCACCACGTCTCCACTACCTACGATGGCGATATGATTCGCCAATATATTGATGGCGAACTGGATGTGGCATACGAACCGCCAGCGGGTAAGATTAACAGCATTGATGTTGTCTTCCGTATCGGCAAGGCGCAAACCGGATTGGCAGGGATGGTCGGCTTGGTTGATGAGGTAGCGATCTACAACCGCGCCCTCAGCGTTGAGGAAATCAACCAAGATATGGAAAACGGTGTCTTCTTTGCTGTGTCTCCACAGGACAAGCTCGCCACAACATGGGGGCAATTGAAGTTGAAAATGTAACCAGATCCCTATTCTGTGTCATATCGGCAGCGGCAGAACGGTTGCCTGTTCCAGTTCTACCAGCGGGGTGGTGCTTATATCCGCCTTTCTATGCATTCTACAAGGAGGAATCACCGATGAGAGCCAAGGTTCTTACGATACTATGCGTTTTTCTAAGTGTATCCCTCTGCTTCGCAGGTTACGCTGCGGGGGGGAAGGGGAATGTGAAACAACTCGGTAAGCAGCTATATGTCTGGCACTTCGACGAAGGTAAAGGGAACCAGAGCGAAGAGGCGACTGCCGGCTTGGTCGGCGAATTTAATGGGAATGTGAAATGGACTGAAGGTATCCTCGGTAAAGCCGTGGAGATGGCAGGCTCGGTTGGCAAAGCCGATTTTATAGAGGTTGCACATTCCGATGAAGTCGATATAGATGAAGCGATTACAATGATGGCATGGGTTTACCCCAATGAACTACCAGCAGGTGGTCAGGAAAACAAATTCACCATCTTCTTCAAGAATACCTATTATTTGCAGATTGAACCCGGCGATGGGAAACTCGCTTACTATTTCTATGACACCAGTGCCCCCGGCTACCATATTTCTAATGGCAAGGTAAAAGCGAAAGAATGGAGCCATGTTGCACTGGTCTGGGATGGCAGTGAAGCGCGTTTCTATATCAATGGTGAATCCGATGGCGCGGCTATCGCGCAAAAGGGACCTGGACGGAGCATGCCGGACAGATCGCTAAAATTCGGCGGTGAAAATAATGGGTGTTGCCCGCGTTTCTTTCAAGGACGGATTGACGAACTCATGTTGGCGAATTATCCGCTGACTGAAGCCGAACTCCAGAAAATCATCAACGATACGCTCGCTGTTTCCACTCGCGGTAAACTGACGACAACATGGGGCAATTTGAAGAAGTAACAGCAATGTAACTCGTTTTTAATGGGATGGGCGGGATCTCATTCTCGCCCATTTTCGTTGCAAAATCACAGAAATCTGGATAAAATTGGTTATAGGATTAAGGGAGTTCGGATACAACCCTTTTCAGTGCCTCTTCTTGTTGCGCAAAAGTCTTAAGTTCTGGGTTGAGGTCTACTGCCTGTGTGAGCGAGTCTACCGCTTTTTGCGATTCACCTTCTAAAGCATAGGCGCAGGCGAGGTTGTAATGGAGCAAAGCGGTTTTTGGAAAAATTTCGAGGGCGCGTAAACTCGACGCGCGGGCATCAGCAGGCAGATTCTGCCGGAGATACGCAGTTGTCAGGTTCACGTAGCCTTCGGCGATATTGGGTGCCATCTCAATCACTTTTTTGAAGTTTTCAACAGCCCGCGTATATTCCTCAGCATAGAGGTATGCTTGTCCGAGGTTGTTGTAAACAGAGGGTTCTTCCGTGAAGAAGAGCGTGCGCTGTTTATTTTTAATCGCTTTCTGATACACCTCTATCGCTTGTTTTGCGTCATCGTTACGCATCAGAAAGGTCGCCTTTCGATAGTGGTCGTTGAACTGGGTTTGATGATGCCAGACCCAGATGAACAACACCGTTACCGCAAGGCAAAAGGTCATACAGATAATTCTGAAGATTTTAGGGGTAGGTGCCTGTTCAGCGGCTTGTGTCTGTGTAGGTTCTTGCTCTGGAACCTGATTTTCATTGGAAGTCATAATTTATTTTCCATGCTTCATAGACATGATTCATTCTATAGATATAAAATCTGTCCTTGTTTACTAAAGTGTACAGCATATATCAGGAACCGATAATCTGATCGTAGGTCAGATTATCGCAAAGGATCCTAATTTAAAATATGAAAACTTACGGATTTGGTATTATTGGGTGCGGGATGATTGCTGACTTTCATTCCGCTGCGATTTCTGAATTAGAAAACGGTCAGCTCGTCGCAGTCAGTTCACGCAGTGCTGAAAATGCGAAACGGCTCACTGATCGTTACGATGTTGAGAGTTACACTGATTATACAGAGATGCTCAAACGGGAGGATCTCGATATCGTTTGCGTCTGTACGCCGAGTGGTGCGCACTTAGAACCCGCCGTTGCTGCAGCAGCAGCGGGGAAACACGTCGTCGTTGAAAAACCGTTAGAGATTACCCTCGAACGGTGCGATGCGATCATCGAAGCGTGCGATGCAGCGGGCGTTCGACTCTGTGCTATCTTCAACTCCCGTTTCACTGAAAGTACGCGGCTCGTTAAATCTACGATTGAGAGCGGCCGTTTCGGCACGTTGACCTTAGGCGATGCCTATATCAAATGGTACCGTTCGCAAGAGTATTACGACAGCGGCGGTTGGCGCGGCACATGGGATCTTGACGGCGGCGGTGCCCTCATGAATCAGTCCATCCACGCCATTGATCTACTCCAGTATTTTATGGGCCCTGTCAAAGCCGTTCAAGCGTTCACCGATACATTGGCGCACGAGCGGATAGAGGTAGAAGATGCCGCGGTTGCCGCACTCCGTTTTGAAAACGGTGCGCTCGGGGTCATTGAAGGGACAACTGCTGCTTACCCGGGTATGCTCAAGAAAACCGAAATCTCTGGCACGAAAGGTACGGTCGTTTTAGCCGAAGAAGACATCGTGACCTGGGAATTCGACCCTGAATTCCCGGAAGATGCGGAAATCCGAGAGCGATTTGCCCAAAAAACAGACACCGGGGGCGGTGCATCCGACCCGCGTGCGATTAACCACGCAAACCATCGACGGCAGATGGAGAACCTTATGAACGGACTTGAGAACGATGCCTCACACCTCGTTGATGGCCGTGAGGGGCGCAAAGCCGTTGAGATTATCCTTGCTATCTATCAATCCAGTCGTGAAGGACGGATCGTTGAATTGCCGCTGTAACAACTGAGCACATTGGGCAAATATAGAACATTCCACATCGCCCTTTTGACATTATACCGTATTCTCTAAAATCTTCGCAACATTTTCAGCCATATACTCTTCGAGTTGATTCGCTTCAACGTTCAGGATTGCTAACTCTTCATTGAACTTTGTGAAACGTTCACCGCCGTCGAAATTGTCAACAATCTGTTCGGAGACTCCGACGTATTGCCTGGGGTTCCGGTGATCACAGATATTAGAAATAAGACCTACCGAGCGAATTACCGGCTCCGAACGCGTTATATGGTACGCCTGCTGGCACAGTACGGATACCCCACGTTTCAGTCGTTGCATCATAGCCGACACCCATTGAGACTGCCGGTTCTTGGATAAGGTTCACCTGGAAGGTGAAGTCTTGACGAACGTTGTCATAAGGCGGGTCACGTTTGATACCGATGCGACTCCAAGAGAGTCGCAGATTCCAATCGTGTAGGTTCCGTGTCATACTTAAACGCTGCTGATAGAACTGCCTATCAATCGGATAATAGATGACGCTTGCATCAAACTCCAAATTCCGATTGACACGGTAGCGCCCGGTGGCAGTAATAGAGCGGGAAGCGCGCCTTGCAGTGTGCCGTTTACTAAAAGAACTTCCGATGCTGACGTTCCACGTCTGTCGTGTGTAGCGGATATTGGAACGGAAGCCAACCATCTTGAACTGTTTTCCATCAACAGGATGCGGATTCGGATCGTGCGTGGTACGGATTGTCATGTTCAGGCTTCGACTCGGGAGCGGAACGATGGTGAAATCACTTTCAATCGGTTCAAACTGACGCTCATATAACGGGTCGAATTCCGTGAAATCAGCAGTCAGGCGCGTATTAAGATAGAAGACACGGTGCGGCGATTGGCTCCGCCGTGTCTTGATCTCAATTCCTGTGTTAAAGTTATAACTCAACCGCTTCCGTTCATAGAAATATGTGCTGGGACCAAAAGGATAGAGATTATCGTCCCTATCAACAGCCGGCTGGTAATCGTATCGGAGCGTGGATTGCATTTCATGGCGCAATCTCCGTAACCCAGGGATAAAACTAACATCGTAGATACGGAAAAGCGTATTTGAAGCAGAGCTGTTGAAACTGAAAACACCTCTAAAAATATTTCTGTTCTGATCTTGGTCTCGGTCATGCCAAATCATATTTGTGTTGAGGTTGAGGTTAAGCTGCAATTCTCGTAACGGTGTAACAAGAAGCGTCGACTGTTTACGGACATCAAAACCGAGATCCATGGTTTTCAGAGAGACCTTTCTCTCTTCGATGCCTTTATTGTTGCGAAAAGTGTCTCTGTAGAAGTTACCGAGCTCAATATCAAGGTCAAAACTGGCACTTTCGAGCGTTGGAAAGGCGAGCATTGAGAGGAACGGTGTATCCGTTTGGAGGTTCTCAGAAATCGTTACCATCCCCGCATTGAGGGTTTCAAAAAGTGGAAGCGAACTGAGCCGCATCCGTGAAAAATTCACGGTCAATCGCGGCAACTTCTGCAGCGATCTCGTGCCTTCGCCGGTAAAATCGTGGATGTGCCGGACTTCCAGCCGACTTGCGATGTCACCGATGGTTTCTCGTGAAAATTTCAGGTTCCCATTCTCGTCACGATCTTCAAGATCAAAGGTGGATAAACCCGTTCCGTAGGTGAGTAGCGCGAAAGAGTTGAGTGTCGCTTCATTGGGGAGTTGATACTCCTCCTTATAACTCTCAGCCCGAAGTTCGGTTCGCCCCGTGAAACTGATGGGCCGCCTTCCTTCTTGACGGTTATCCCAGGGCGTATAGATAGAATGTGTGTGGCCCCACCGCATTATATAGTTCTTACCGGTCCGGACAGCACCTTGCCGCTGGGCAGTATAGAGGTCTTTACCGAAGAAGTAGAGCTCACCGCGGAAGGTGCGCTTCCTATCAACTTTGATGAGACGAATCGATTTTTCAGTGCGTATGGGTCGCCTGCTTATCTCGCCTGCATATAAATTTTGTGCCTCTGATGCCACTGGACTCGGGTCTTCCCACCGCCCGCGAAATCCGTGTTTCCGATAAATTTTCAGTTCTTCTTCGGCTTCCGGCCCCTCGTCGGCAGATACACTGTCCTCGTCGGCTTCATTTTGATCTGGATCGCTACCGTTCTGTACGTTCTCTTCCCTTTGACGTTCCTCAGCGTCCTGTGTATCCTCAACATCCGGAGGCACCGGTTCTTGGACAGGTGCTTCTACTTTAGGTGCAGTCTCGGTTTCTTCTATTTGCGTCCCTTGTGTCGTCTCTTCAGGACCTGCCTCGGTTTCGGCTGCTGTTTCCACGGCTTCGGGATCCTGCTGCATTACGCCTTCATAAAACGTTTCCCATTCTGCTTCAAATTGCTCCGCAATTTCTTCAAAAGTCGGGCTATCTTCTTTTTTAATGAGTTGGAAGATGTAGAGTCCTTCAGGCATCGTGATAGGTCTACGTTCGGTGATGTCTCCGGGGTGCTCTAAGCGTCTGACAGACGATTGCCAAGAGGATTCCATCTCATTTAATGGCAAACCTTTGCCTTCATTGATTTCAGATAGTGTCGGTTGTGCTACATTCACAAATTCGTCGGGAAGATCTTTCATTACGTCTGAGGGTATTTGTATAAGTTGTTCAAAGGGTTCACCATCTTGTGCCCGTTTGAGCATATCGTCAGCTAAGACGCGTAGTGCATCCTTTGTTTCATCGCTTGCAGTAATCGCGACATCGATTCGCCGTAGGCTAATCTCGCGTTCCCCGTAGACATCAATAATCTGTTCCGCCTTGAGAATGTGGAATGCGGATTCGGTTTGAATGATGGGACTAATTTCGCCTTCTTGAAGTGTGAAGGCAGCTGCTTCCAGGGTGGGATCAAGTTTGGGGTTACCTTCCGCGTCCATTTCGCCGCGGGCGAGGAAGCCGAGGTCGCCGCCCTCATAACGGGTTTCCGAATGGTCGGAATTCTGCTGCGCGAGTCCCGCAAAATCCGCGCCTTCTTCCTGGAGCTCCTTGAGAAGTGCATCGGCACGCTCTTTGGCCCGGTTAACATCGTCCTCAGTGATTTTATATTCAATAAAAATCTGCTTTAACCAATAACGGTCATATTTACCGTCGAGCCGATCTTGTAACTCCTGGGCCTTCTCCTGCAGCTTCGTGCGCTGGTTCGGCGTTGCGTCCGGCGGGATAGGAATATAAATTTCCTGAAATTTGGTATCCAAGAAGCGATACTTGCCTTCAAAACCGTAGCCCTGCCCGCGTCTGGCACTTCTATCGTAAAGTAAGGCACCGTCATAACGACGTTTGCGAGCGATCGGTTGGATGATGGTGATATAAGGACCTTGATAGCTATCTGTCCCGAGTTTAACGATAATTTTCGCGACCCTTCCTTTACGAAGATCGCGCCGAATCGCAGGGAAGTAGAAAAGTGGGAACCCCCCGATATGCAAGACAATGTTTTTCGCGATCATCTCTTGATTTATCCGGACAATGACTTCGGAAACACTGAAATAGTAGTGCGGATATTTCAGCGAGCAGGTTGTGAGTGTTGCACCTCGGATGTAGGAGCGGTCGTCCTCAATTTTAAAGATTTCACTACCCCCGAAGTACCACGGATCGCTGTATGTAAAACCGTTTCGAGCAATCCCTTTTTTGTTTTCGAGGTTAAAGATGAGTTCGTCAGAGTAGGTTTCTTCGTTCCCGACAATGAGATGGACGTTGCCGGATGCACGCATTAAATTATCATTGAAATCAGCCCAGACGTGATCCGCTCGTAAAATGACATCTTCAAATTTAATGAGCGCATTGCCGTGTATCTGAACGAGATTGTCAACCATAGTCATATCGTCCCCATCACCGAGGACCATACCCGCCTCCGGTGTGTCTGTCTCAGGGTTCAAGCGTTCAGAACCCGATTCCGTCTCTTGTGTCTCGTCCGTGGATTCGGGGGGCATCGTTTCAGTTGCAGGGGGTTCAGACGGTGCCGCCTCTTGTGCCATGATTGTCTGTAGTGGAGAGAGGAGACATACCAGTACCAATAAGAGCGCAATCGCTATGCTCGCGGGCTTAGAAATCGCAAGCGAAGACTTGTGGGTGCGTGTGGAAAGGGCTATCTTGTGCGGATACACGGTGCGATCGTATGGATGCCGAGGATAGGGTGAATAGAAGGTGCGCTTTTTCACAGATATTTTATTCTTTTAGGGTGATTTTAATATAGGCGTTTTCAAGTAGTTTATGGGTGTATGCGTCCCATTCCTCCTGAAACCGCTGTTGGCGGAGAAGTGAGGTAATCTGTGTCTTTTCCATTTCAGTGAGTTCTGGGCTATTTCGCTGATCAACTTTAAAGATATGGAGTCCTGACTCGGTTTCATACGGTCGGCTATAGTACCCGGCTCCCAACGGTTCTACGACGGCTCGCGTTTTAGGATTGAGTTCGGCTAAGGAGCGGATGCCGAGGTCCCCGCCGTTTTCCCGGGTTTCGTTATCGTCGGAATGTGTCAGAGCCAGTTTACTAAAATCTTCACCCGCCTCCAATTGCGCGTGGATTTCGTTGGCGTGTTCACGTGCCGCTTGTATCGCTTCTGGACTCGCTATTAGCGGAACAATAAAATACCGAAATGCGATGAACGCATCGCTCCGCTCTTCAACAGTGAAGACGTAGAGCCCTTTATCTCCGACAATCGGTTCGCTAACAGCCCCTATTTCCAAATGCATCAATGAATTCTGAAAGATATCGGGGAACTGACTGAGTTCTTCGGTTGTTGCTGTAATGAGGTCGCCAGCCTGTTGAGAGGTATCATAACGTTGGGCTTCTGTTTTAAATTTCGCGCCGCCGTTCTCGATGTCGTTGCGTGCTTTTGCGACGTTTTCATAAGCAGCATCGCGATCTGCTGTGTTCGGTTTAAAAGCAACAAAGATATGCCGTAGGTTTACTTTGTCAACTTTCGTCGATAGTTGGTCTCGATTTTCCTCATAAAATTTCTGGATTTCGCTCTCTCGTATCTGCAATCGGGGGACGATCCTTCCCATAACGAGTTTCTCGGTTTTGAGGTTACGCTCCGATTGCTCACGAAATGCGATGAGTGTCATCCCTTCTCGGTTCAGCTGTGTCTCAAATTCTTCATCGGTTTCAATTTGATATCTGTCTTTAAATTCTTGTATGTACTGTTCGACTTCAACCTCACTGACCGTAATTTTTAGCGTTAGGGCTGCTTCCAACAGTAGCATTTGCCGGATCAGTCTATCCAAGAGTTCGCTACGTTGTTTCTCTGCCTCGTTGAGTGCCTCGCGTTCACTAAAACGATAGACCTGTTGGAGTTCCATAGCGCGTTGGTTTACCAAGACATCCAGTTCGCGTTTGGTCACAACGTCGTCGTTGACATAAGCGATGATCCTATCAAAGGTCCGTGCTTGGATGTTTGGGACTCCGGTCCCGATAAACAAAACGATTAGGAGAAAATAAATACCCTTTTTGTAAACCATGTTTGTGAGACTCCTATTTCGGTCGCGAGGGCAGCTCACGCCTACAAGAAGTGTGCGCGATGAAAAGATCGCGCACACTTCTATCATAAAGTTATTCTTCAGGTTCCGTTTCCGCAGCGGGTTCTTCGGGCTGCGCTTCCGGAATTCTATCGACAAAGGTTTTAACCTCGGCGCGTTCACGGAGTTGAGTGATCCATGCCTGCATGAGTGCATCCCGTTTTTCACGCTCTGCGTTCCGTTCGACACTTTTGCGGACATCTTCATCCTCAAGCGGTTTTTGGTATGCATCACGCGCCTCGTCCTTACGGAACATCATGTAGTATTTCTGTCCCTGCACTTCAACTTCAATGACACCGTCATGGGTTTGTCCGATCTCGGCTGCAAACGCCGCATCCAAGAAAGGTTCAGTGCCTGGCGGATAGTTATCTCGACTGAAGTAGTCGGTATCGCCGGGGGAGGCGGGATTCGCCCCGGGGCCGACGAGTTCACCACGATCAGAGAGTTCCTGCGCGAGTTCCGTTATGTCTTTACCTGCTTTGATTTGTGTGAAAACTTCCGCTGCGCGTTCCTTATCTAACAGTGTAAGACACAAAAGCCGGACCTGCTCGGGACGTATATACTCCTCTTTGTGCGCTTCGTAGTACGCCATATAGTCGGCTTCAGTTAGATTAAGTTTATCGTCAACTTCCTGAGTGGTGATTCTCTTAACCATCAACTCATGGAGATAATCTTGGACTTTCTTGAGAACTTCGGGGTCTTCGTTGAGTTTCGCTTCGTTAGCGAGTGCAAGGATTAAACGGCTCTCCGCCATCAGGAGCATATAGGTTTCCAAACCCTCTTTGTCCTGATATTGGCGCTGCTTGTATTCTGGAAGTTCGCTAATCTCTTGCATCATCTCTTCAAGCGTGATGCGATGTTTGCCGTTCCATTCATACTCAGCAATAACTGTGCCATCGGCACCAATCGCCTTATCGCTGCAACCGTAAAAGACAGGATGCAGGGCAAGAACCCCGATTAAAAGTAACGGGATAACCGAATTTATCTTGGCTATGAATCGGATAATACCTGTGAACATTTTCAATTCTGACTCCTTCTTTCTACCTAACACTGTGGTTAGGGATGCTGCTTCCACAAACGGAATAGGCTACTGTTCTGACGTTTCGTTCTCTGCTTCTTCGGGTTGCGGTGGCTCGGGAATATTATCAGGGTAGGTCTTCAGTTTGCCTCTATCAACGATTTCAGCGACCCATTCATTAATACGCTCGCGTTTCTTTTCCCGCTCGACCTTTCTTTGGATATCGCTTTTGACTTCATCAAATTCTTTCTGACGTTCAGGTTGATGTTCCTCTTTACGGAAGATGAGATAGAAGGTTTCATCGTTGACATCAATTTCAAAGACGGTATCCGTCATATCGCCGACCTCTTGCTCAAAGACTGCTTCTATGAATTCCGCCCAGCGTGGTGAAGCAGATTTTGTGAAGAAGTAGGTATTCCCCGGATCTTCCGAGTCAGAACTCCCGGGGCCGTTGGCGAGTTTACCTGCCTCCGAAAGCTCCTTTGCCATCTCGACAATATCTTTTCCGGCTATGATCGCATCAAGGGTCTCATTCGCGAGGTCTTCATCATCAAGCGTGATACACGTTGCGCGGACCTTTTCTGCCTCAATGTACTCGCTAAGATTCGCCTGATAGTGTGCCATGAGATCGGCATCTGTATGGTTCACCTTAGCATCAACTTCAATCTCAGTCAGTTTTTCAACCATGAGTTGATGGGTGTAATCTTCGAGTTTCTTGAGGTGTTCAGGCAGTTTATCAAACCCGTCGTCAATCGCGCGGTGAATTTTGAGCCGTTCCTCTATCAATTCGTTGAGGTATTCGGCTTTATCCGCTCGAGTCTTATAGTTCTGCTGACGGTAAACAGGCAACGCCGCGATTGCGGCGTTCAAATCCGCCAACGAGATTTCATACGGTTCGCCGTTCCATTTATACGCCACCAAAATTACCTGGCTTTCATCAATAGTAGATTCGGGCTGTTCATGGCTATCAGATTGCACGAACGTCCAGGTTAATAGGCAGGACACAGCGATTATTATAAAAATAGTAATCGTTTTTTTCATATTTTACTGTTCCTTGCGGTTCGGTCAGGGCGGTTTGGAAAATGGATCACCTTTCCGTATATCCAACCCGCCTGTTAGTGGGCCTTACGCGCTTTGGACACTGCGCGCGGCACCTCTTTTTTCTGTACTTTTCGTTTCTACGATGAAGCAACAAACAACCTGAGCGTTTGTTGCAATGCAGTCAATATTTTCGCGCCAGTTACGCCCGGCATCCGGATGATGAGTTGTGCCGGGGGTTGTAACTGAAGGGTGTCATTTTTGTGGATTATATCAACGAGTTTCTTCACATTAATTTTCGATTTCTGTTCGTCGAAGGTAACTTTGACCTGCTCTTTTCCAGCGACGATAGCGGCTATACCGAGGTTTTGACTGAGTTGTTTGATACTTGCAATCTCAAGTAGCATCTCAGTCGGTTCCGGGATCGCGCCGTATCGGTCTCGAAGTTCTTCTCGGAGTCCATTTAGGGCACTATCGTCCTTTAAACCGGCGATTTTTTTGTAGATAGCAACCTTCTGACGGCTATCCGGCACATAATTATCAGGAAGATACGCTTCAACAGGCACACTAATCCGAGTTTCGATCGCTGCCTCAACTTTTTCGCCTTTTAATGTCATGACTGCTTCCTCAAGAAGTTGACAGTAAAGTTCGTAGCCAACGGTAACGATATGCCCATGCTGTTGGGGCCCGAGTATATTCCCGGTGCCCCGAATCTCTAAATCTCTGAGTGCAATCTTAAAACCTGAACCGAGATCGGTGAATTCCTCAATAACGCGAAGCCGTTTTTGGGCACCTTCCGTGATGGCGCGGTCCGGTGGATAGAACAGGTAACCGTAAGCCTGCGTGGTCGCACGTCCGACGCGCCCGCGCAACTGATAGAGTTGCGCCAAACCGAGCGCGTCCGCTCGATTAATCAGAATAGTGTTAACGTTGGGTATATCCAAACCTGACTCAATAATCATTGTGCAAACAAGGACATCATGCTTGTGTCGGACGAACTCAAGCATAACGTTCTCCAATTCCCGCTCTGGCATCTGCCCATGTGCAACAGCAATGCGTGCCTCCGGTAAGAGTTGCTGGATCGTTAACGCAATGTTCTGAATATTTTCAACCCGATTGTGAACAAAAAAGACTTGCCCATCACGCGCTAATTCCGCTGTGATCGCTTCTTTAATAATATCGCTGTTGTAAGGCATTACGTACGTCTGAATAGGTAACCGATCAGCAGGCGGCGTGTTGATAACACTGAAATCTCGGATGCCGACAATCGACATGTGAAGCGTACGCGGGATCGGTGTAGCAGTGAGTGTAAGAACATCAATCGTCTCTTTAAACTGTTTGATTTTCTCTTTGTGTTTAACACCGAATCGGTGTTCCTCATCGACGATTAAAAGTCCGAGATCGCTAAATGCCACGGTTTTAGAGAGAAGACTATGCGTCCCAATAACAATATCAACAGTACCGTTCGCCAATCCTTCCTTAACCTGTTTGATCTCCTTCGCGGTTCGGAAGCGGTTTAACATCTCAATATGCACCGGCAGCGACTGAAAACGTTTCTCAAAGGTATCGTAGTGTTGCAGTGCAAGAATCGTCGTAGGTACAAGGACAGCGACCTGCTTTTCGGACATCACGGCTTTGAAAGCGGCGCGCAGCGCGACTTCCGTTTTCCCATATCCGACATCGCCACAGATGAGTCGGTCCATCGGACGCTCCGCTTCCATATCGGCTTTAACGTCTGCTATTGCTTGGAGTTGATCATCGGTTTCCTGATAGGGGAAGAGTGCCTCAAATTCGGTTTGCCACGGCACTTCTGCTGGAAAACTGTGCCCTTTTCGCGCTTGCCGAGCGGCGTACAATTTGAGGAGTTCATCCGCCATCTGCTGAATTGACTCTTTAACACGGCTTTTTCGTTGGTTCCATGAAAGCCCACCGAGCCGGTCAACACGAGGTCTATATGTTTTGTCTTTGCCGCCAACATATTTTTGAACGAGGCCTACCTGATAGGTCGGTACATAGAGTATATCCTGGTTGCTATATTTAAGGATTAGGAAGTCTTGCGATTTTCCATCAATTGCCAACCGTCGTATGCCCTCATAAACAGCGATCCCGTGTAAAACGTGGACAACATAGTCTCCAACCTTCAGATCAATGAGGCTTAGGATTGGGGATCCATCTGTGGGCGGACGGCGACGGACAGGACGATGTTGGCGATTTCCGAAGAGTTCATCTTCCGAGATAACGATGAGATTTAACGGTTCATTGAAAAAACCTGCACTGATTGCACCGACACTGATGTCAATATCCGGGGGATATAATTCGCGTTCTGCTAAGATCTCCGTCACCCGTTTCGACTGCTGCGGTGTTTCACAGAAAAGATGAATACGATTTCCCGCATTTGCCCACATTTTCAACTGATTGATGATCGTCTGATAGTTTCCAGAAGGCAGCTCGAGCGGTTTCATCCCAAAATGCAACGGTGTCAATTTACCCGCTGTAACTTCATGCGGCGGTGCTAAAGATGCTGAAATGACCGGATACTGTTCTAATTCGGTGTTAAGCGTTTCACAATTAGCTAGGAGATAATCAGGCGGTATCATAAGGCTTGATTTTTCAAGTTTCTTCTCGAACAACTCCTGCATGCGTTCGCGTATCTGCACCACTTCCCGCTTTTGCCACTGGGGTTCTATCAAGCAGACGATTGTGTCATCGGACAGATAATCCGTAAGGAGCTCGGTGTCAGGGAGAAGCATCGGCAGGAAAGCCTCTATGGTATCATTGATCGGACAGGCTTGCAACGGATATGGAGCCGCAGCTGCAGCGGTCAGGCTTGCTGTTATTTCGCGGGTTGTGTTCACGAGCTGCGGTGTTGTGTGTGCTTGTGTGAGGCACTCTACTTGTGTCTGCCAATGCTCGATAGATATATTATCAGCGAGCACCTCTCTAAGCGGCGTTAAGGTAACGGATTCCAATGCTTCTGTTGACCGCTGTGATACCGCGTCAAAGGCGCGGATAGCATCAATTTCATCGCCGAAGAATTCGATCCGCACCGGCGCGTCAGCTGTCAGTGGGTAGACATCAAGGATATCCCCTCTCCGTGCAAACTCGCCTTTGACTTCTACCAAATCAACGTTTTGGTAACCATTACGGATAAGCGTCAGAGCCACCGCGTCAGGGTCTACTTCGTCACCGAGGGTCAGCGGACAGCAGGCTTCGGCGAAACGCTGTTGCGACGGCAGTTTGTAAAGCATCGCCTGCGCTGTGGTTAAAAGGATACTCCGCTTTCTCTGTACCAAGCGTTCCAAGCACTTCATCCGATCCGTAATGGTGTTCTTAGCAGGCGGGATCCCGTCAAAGATCTTCCGTTGCCAACCGGGGAATAAGTTAAGTTCAGGTTGTGAGGCAACAGTCGGCGTTGTATCCAAAGCAGGGTACGCTCGATACGTACAAATTTCTTCCAGCATCTGTTCGGCTTCACGTTGGGAGGGGAGTAGGATCAGAAAAGATTTTTTCGGGAAATCATCAATCAGTGTAGCGAAAAGATAGGCTGTTGATGCATTTGGCAGGCCCCTCAGCCAAGGGAGTTTCTTACCATCTTTAAGACGTGCTACGAGCATCTGATAATTGTCTGTTTCGCGTAAAAACTCTATCACAACTTCTTCCTTGATGAACGATTGAAAAAAATGGTTGTCGTTTTAATCTAAAGACTCAATTTCCGTTAGTGTTGCGATTAACCCGCCTAATTTATTTACCTGAATTTTGACAGGGAACCGTTTTTCATCGTCTGTAATCCAGAAGCGATCCCCTTCAGAGGTCCGCAAGACGAGGGCTCTCACATGCCCTAAAATCTTATTTTTAATGAACGCCCGGCGTTCAACGGTCAGCGTAGCCTTGTGTACTTTTCCTTTCGCAAGTAGCGGAAAGAAGTAGGTTTTACCGAGCGCAAGTTGTTTAGAACGCAAAAAGTAGATGAGGGACAACTCATCTTGTGTGCCGGGCGGTATTTCTAAAGTTTTTGCCTCACGTTTTTGAGGCGATTTCGGCTTCGGACGAGAGATTTTTTCATATTCTGCCTGCCCGTTACGGAAATTGGTTTTCACGGTCGCTTGATAGCCTCGATCTTTCAACCGATTCTGAAAACGGGCAGGTGAAAGCGTCTCCGGATTAAAATAGGTTTCTTGTTGATTGTGGAAACGATACATCCTAAAAAGCGCGCGCGTCTTCATTTCGGACCGGATGTGGTAAACGTCTTCTCCGTTGACCGTGCCCCGCTTGAATATCCAGTCCGTTCGTTTGCCAGCGGGTACTCTTTTCCAAGTAATACTGTAGGTTAATTTTTCACCGACTTTTAATGGGTTGGGAACGATGGCCTCCGTTTCAACAAGAGAGATCGCGTTGGCACTCAGGACAGCACTTCCGATCCAAAACAACGTAAAGATGAGACACTTCACATCATGCACTTTTGAGTCCCCACGATTAATCCTGAAGCCGACAACGCTATCCGCTTCAGGTATTAGAATCTATGTGTGAAAACGAGAGACGGATAACCGCTATCCGTTTGTTGCATTTGCACGGAAAATCTTTGATTATTATACGCTTCGGCAGTTTTCGGTGCGTCAAGGATATTCCAGATATGGATTCCGATACCTGTTACGAGGAAGATACCGCTGAAAAACGTATGATTTCGCATGCGAGTCTGCCCTTGTTCATAAGTAAGAAATTCACCGGTTCGGGGATCTTGGAATCCTGTCTGAAAACCGCTCTGTTCGTTGTAATGGAGGGCGCGTGCAATGTGATACCCAGCGAGTGCGAAAGTGGTTAGTTCAGCAGTGAGAAATAGGGTCGCTTTTGTGTAATTGCCAGCATAAGCCTGCCCTAATCCAGGCATAAAAGTCGAGAGCTGCTGCGCTTTTTGGATATCGAGTTCGGGATAATAACGCTCTGAATGTAATCGAAATAGCGGATAATCCGGTTCCGCTGCAGGTTCTTCAACATATCCTGGAACAAATGGCAGCGGTTTCGGGGTCGCAACGTCGGATTCCGTATTTGTGCGGGTATCCGTTTCAGATATTTCAGGTTGAGCGATTACACCCATAAAACCTGTGCTCAGCAGGAGCACAAAGGTAAGTAGTATGCCGAACAGAGGCGGCATGAACACCGCCTCTCTATTTTTTTTCATGAAGTTCACTCCTTATCAAGGACGGTCGAGAGCGGGTGCCAATTGGACGTTTTCGGGGTCGGTCTGGTACGCCCAATCGAAAACAATTCCATCTTCATAAAGTTCTCGGACATGAATCTTTGCGAAGTTTCCATCCGGTGTGAAGAGGGCATAAATATGTCCTTCAATCAGTTCAACAAATAACGTAGTGTATCCTATGTCTGGTACAACATCAACCGCCTCAAAACTCTCGTGATACCCTAAATCTTGCATGAGCGTTTCATTGTCTGAATAGAGGTAAGTAACATGAACCTCGGTATCAAATCCAAAGTATATATCGGTTGCGGGGGTGTCCCATGGGATACTGCCTTTTTCCGGTCGTGAGAAGTCGAAGCCGCTCCTTCCCGGAAAGATATTGTAGTCATCAAGGGTTATGTTTCGCCCTTCAGGCCGCGGCGTATCCCAAGCGTCTTCAGGGCTGAGTTCGCTTTCATTTCCATCAGTGTCATAAGCGGAGACAGCATAGTAGTAGGTCTCGCCGTTTCGCACAGATGTATCTATATAATGGGTTGCATTTTCAGAAACCTCTGCAAGGTTATCAAAATCAATACCGTTTTGTCCGCGCCACACCTGATAACCTGCCAAATCATATTCGCCGTTAGGGTACCATTCGATGATAACTTCCTCGTCCCCCGTAATTGTTCTGACTCCGCGCGGCACGGCGGGCGGTTCCCGATCCCTATCGTCATCACCATCGATGTAACAACCACTGATGCCCCCAAAGAGTGTCGCAATCAGCAGGGCTGCGAGTGTTTTATTGATTTTGGACAACATGTGTTTATAGCCTCCAGTGTTTAGTTGTAATTTAAACACTTTAACGGATGTGCCCCTGAAAATGTTGACATAAAAATATTATCACAAAAACGGTCTGAATGCAAGAGAAAAATTCAGGAATGCCCCTTGACATCTTCTGAGTGTTACGCGATAATGTAAATTGTTCAGTCTATCATTACCGGAGGGAAATCATGGCAACTCCCGTAGCACAAATGCGCCTTACGCCTGAAGAATACATCGCTTTTGAGCGGGAAGCACTCCCAGATGGAGAAATCATTAGATATGAATACATAAACGGTGAGTTAATTGCGATGTCCGGTGCAAGTCGCGCCCATAATCTGATTACCGTTAACATATCTACTGCGCTCCATTCTCGTCTAAGCGGCAGCAGATGCGAAACTTATGCAAACGAGATGCGCGTTAGCACACCTACGACGACTTCCTACTTCTACCCAGATGTCGTTGTCGTTTGTGAAAAGCCGCGCTTTGAAGATAATATATTTGACACACTTCTCAATCCCATTATCTTGGTAGAGGTACTTTCGCCATCAACTAAAGTGTATGATCGACGCGAAAAATTCGCGCACTACCGCCAACTGCCATCATTGCGAGAATACGTCCGCGTCGCCCAAGACAAGGTGCTTATCGAACACTATCGCCGCCAAGAGAAGCAGAAAAGCGCAGCAATTGGACATCAGGATTGGATTTTCACCGATTGCCAAGAACTTGAAGAAAGCCTACCGCTTACTTCCATCCAATGCGAACTGTCCTTACAGGAAACCTACGAACGCGTCGTATTTCCTGATTAGTGTTTTGGGAAACCTTAAAACCACATAAGGAGATACCATGAAAACCCTTCTGATTATGCGACATGCAAAATCGAGTTGGAATTATCCTGAACTTTCCGACTATGAACGCCCACTCAATAAACGGGGTAAACGGGATGCCCCGCGAATGGGGGACCACTTACATCAAATAGGTTTGGTTCCAGATCGGATTCTGACTTCATCGGCAAAACGCGCACGAAAGACAGCACATCGAGTGGGGAAATCGTGCGGTTACAAGCGAAAAGTAAAAAAATTAGATTCACTCTATGCGACCGTCCCAGGGGTCTATTTTGAAACATTGCAAGCACTGCCAGATAAATATCACATCGTCATGGCTATCGGACACAACCCGACGCTGGAACAACTCGTGTACCGTTTGACAGAACACAGAGAACGGATGCCGACAGCGGCAATCGCGCACATTGAGCTGCCTATCCAACACTGGAAAGCCCTCGACTTAGCCACAAAAGGAACTTTAGTGAACTTATGGACTCCCAAAACGCTTTTTTCCGATTAATCAGACTAACATCTATCCTGTTTCTCTGTGCTTGTGTGCTGCTCAGCACAGTATCGGCGGAGCTGCCTGTATCAACAGCGGTAGACGGGCAATTCCTCCCGTGGGTTGTAGCTGATGGCGAGGGCGGTGTGGTCGTTATGTGGGAGGATTACCGGACCGGGAAGGATTGGGATGTCTACGCCCAGCGCGTTGATGGGACCGGAAAAACGGTTTGGGAACACAACGGTATAGCCGTCTGCACAGCCGACAGGAATCAACGCCGTTTAAGGATGATCCGACACGACAGACACGCAATCGTTGTGTGGAACGACAGACGCGACCGGAGCAACTGGGACATCTATGCGCAAGCGGTAACGCTCGAGGGTGAGATTCTGTGGCAGACAGACGGGGTGCCTATCTGCGTAAATACAGCAGATCAATCGACACAGGCGATTTTGAGTGATGGTGAAGGCGGTGCGATCTGTGTCTGGGAAGATGAACGCCGAAATTCTGAATTTCAAGACCTTTACATCCAAAGGATTCATGCCACAGGTGAACCGATGTGGCGACCTAACGGCATTCCGGTCTTCCCATCGGAATCTCTACAGAGCGACCCTATTTTGGTTGCGGATGGGAGGGGCGGATTCTATGTGGTGTGGTGGGATGTTATCGGCTACGATGCATGGCATATCATGGCGTATCGGTTGACTTTAGATGCAAAACCGTTATGGGACGCGCCACTTCTTATCTCACCCGCAGACGGTATGCAAGGGGAACCGCGTGTGATCTCTGATGGTGAAGGCGGCATCATCGTTTTGTGGCAGGTCTATGAAAACTTCATCAACGATCAGCTCTATGCACAGCGGGTTTCGGCTGACGGCAATAAACTATGGCAGGAGACAGGTGTGCCAATCTGTACTGCCGAAGGTATCCAAAAACACGCCTCGGTCGTCGGTGACGGGAGCGGTGGATTCATTGCAGTTTGGCGAGATGAACGCGATACCTATTCTGACTTGTATATGCAGCGCGTCCGGCCAGATGGCACACCGGTCTGGGAGCCAGACGGGATTCCGCTTTGTACAGCGGGTGGACATCAGGACAAACCCGCTATCGTCCGAACGGAAGAAGGGCGTTTTTTCGTGGCGTGGTTGGACTATCGAGAAGATTTCGGTGAGGAGAGCCGCGATGCTATCTATGGACAACGTATTGATTTGGAAGGTAAACCGTTGTGGGACAAGGACGGGGTGGCTATTGCTACGAGTAGCGGGGAACATTACCCGCCGTTTGTCGTGTCTGTTGATCAGGGGCAATGGGTAGTTGTCTGGAGCAACACGCAAGCAGACAACGGCGATGTTTATCTTAAACGGTTTTAAGCCATATTAGAGCGAACCCCAAAAATAGATAGACATACCGGTAGCACAAACTGTGAGTTTGTGGCAGTTCGGAATGCCCGTTAGCAGCATTCCGACGGTTTGAAAGTGCCCCAGGAATGCTAAACTTTAGGCTACATAACGCCAGCTTAAAAAAATATGAGCGGTTTCCCCAGCAGACGCACATTCGCCAAAAAATTAGAAGGGCAACCCCCCTTGATCCCCCCTTATCAGGGGGGAGAGGGACGCTTCGGCGATTTTTAGACCCTCCCCCTTGATCCCCCTTATCAGGGAGGGAGAAGGACGCTTCGGCGATTTTTAAGACAACCATCCTTGATCCCCCCTTATTAGGGGAGCAGAGGGACGCTTCGGCGATTTTTAAGACAACCCCCCTTGATCCCCCCTTATCAGGGGGGAGAGGGACGCTTCGGCGATTTTTAGAC
>RKRO01000300.1 GCA_007571355.1 Candidatus Poribacteria bacterium
AGAGGGTGGGAGTCGAACCCACCTATCCACTTGCATGGACAAGCCGGTTTTGAAGACCGGTAGGGCCACCGGACCCTATCCTCCCCCATAATTTTTTAAGTTATCAAATTAGGTTCCCAAATGCCGTGGATGTAACCTTCGGATGTTCCCATCACGAACCGTAAGATTCTGCGTATCGCAGTACTCTAAAAAAGGTACGGCATACTTCCGCGAAGTCTCTGCGGTTTCTCGGAACTCCGCAACAGTGATCGTCCCATTTTCACGTAGATATGTCGTTAATGCGTCGATGATTTCTTGAAACCTTGTTTTATGGATGAAAAAATTATCTGCTATTTTAACAAACCGTCCTAAGTTTAAAAGTGCATAAAATGTAGATGCAAGGACTTTGGGTGTATATTCTGGCAGCAGTGTGTTAAGTTCGCTAAGTGTTGGCGTATTCAGACCCGCTTCCAAGAACAGTTGCTCTAATTCCGCTTTTGCAGTCTCTTCTTCTTGAGAGAACTGGATCTCGTGAGCGGCTAATCGGAGCAGATTTCCCTCTTTAACAAGTTCGTGTGCCTTGATGAGTTGGGTTGTGAGTTTTTCAAAACTTTGTTCATCAAGATTTAACTTTCGGCGAAGTTGTGAGGCATTTTGGCCCGCCAAGAGCGGGTGCGCCTCGTGAAATGCAGTAAGAGCGTTTACTATCTGCGCCTTAATTGTAGCTGTCCGTTCTGCATCGGAAACGAAGGCCTCCCTGCCGGATTCATTCCAACGGCTAATTTTATCTTCAGTCTCCAGGCTATTTAAGACCGCTTTCACATCCGTTTGGGAGTGTGGTAGATAGTAAGAGAGAAACGATTCCGGGACGCAGACGGTTTCGCTATTTGCCAATACGATATTGACGATCTGCGCGTCATCAGCCTCTTCCCACTGCGCTAAAGTCGCGATAGTTTCCGGTGTGAATCGCTTATGTTTTGGCGCAAATGGATTAATAACCTCGCCCCCGCCAACTGTATGTTGTGCGGAGAAATCGCGTATAATAATTCGGTCGCCTCTAAACGTCAAAATCGGCTGTTCTAAACGGAGTTGTACCTGGACTTTATCTCCGGGTAGGATCGCCTCGTCAACCAACAGGATCAACCGACAAAATATTTCACGGGTGCCGAGATACGCGCGAAAACGGCTCCAATGCTCAATGATTCTCGGAAACGAAGATAATACTTGTAAAGAGACATCTATGTTGTCCGTCACTTGTGAATAATCGATAGGACAGAGGACATCACCGCGCTGGATATTCTGCGCGGAAGTGCCTGAGAGGTTTAAGGCTGTTCGCTGCCCCGCATAAGCGACGGATGCGGGTTCATTGTGTACCTGTATTCCGCGAACCCGAATAACATCGCCTTGTGGCAGCAGCACCATCCGCTGTTCTCGATTAATAGATCCGCCGATAAGCGTACCGGTTACAACAGCACCGAAACCTTGCACAGTGAATACGCGGTCAACATATAGTCTTGGGATCCCGTCATTTTCCTCTGACTTTGTAGCGAGTGCCACCTGTTCAAGGATGGTTTGCTTCAACGTTTCAATCCCGACACCGGTTATTGCGGAGACACTCACAGTCGGAATTCCTTCAAGACTTGTACCGACGAGCATCTCTTGGGTCATTTCAGCTGCTTCAGATAGTTCATCAGCGGTTGCCAAGTCAGATTTTGTCATGACGAGGATGCCGTTTGAAATGCTGAGCAGGTCCAAAATTGCCAGATGTTCGAGCGTCTGTTCCTGAACGCCCTCCTTTGCGTCAACAACGAAAAGGACAATATCCATACCGTAAGCACCAGAGAGCATGCTGCGGATAAATTTTTCGTGTCCGGGTACATCAACGATACCAGCCCGTGCGTTATCCGGTAAATCGAAATAGGCGAAACCTAATTCAATAGACATGCCGCGCTCACGTTCTTCCTTGAGCCGGTCTGTCTCCATCCCCGTGAGTGCCCCGACGAGTGCTGTTTTCCCGTGGTCCACATGTCCTGCTGTGCCGATGATAACGTGTCGTTGATCCTGATGCATGGGGTTAATCCAATGCTGCGATAGATATAAGAATATTAGTGATGCGCGTGGATGAGCTTGCCAATCCGGTTGAACCGGACATTTCCAATCAGTTTCCATACTTCCCATATCTTTGTGGAACGCGTGTCGGAAGACCAATAGACCATAAACGCTTGCCCTTTGATGTCACTCACATCTACAGGCCCCCACGAACGGCTATCGCTACTCTGGTCGCGGTTGTCACCCATTGCGAAGACTTTGCCCTTCGGGATCGTATACGGCTTGCCCTCAGGAAACTTACGCCTAAACTGACTTGCGGTTAAACTATAATCAAAAAATTCTTCCGTATCCGGCAGATACTCCGGTTGACGAAACGGCGGAAAATTCCCACCCCTGAAGTGGCTGAAAGCAACATACTTTGCATAGTGTCCATCATCAACGGCTGCACCGTTCACATAGAGTGTATTGCCACGTGTTTCAATCGTATCCCCTTCGACCGCTACGATGCGTTTGATGAAATTTCGTTCTCGGTCATGCGGTGGCAGGAAAACGAAAACGTCACCACGGGCAGGCTTATGGAAATCGAGAACCTTGATGTCTGTGCCGGGAATTTTAATGCCGTAGATAAATTTACAAACCAGAATTCTATCTCCAATAAGGAGCGTATCTTCCATGGAACCAGACGGAATTTTGAACGCCTCAACAACGAAAGGACGTATGAATCCGAAAACGAGAATGAGTGCTACAACGATGACTTGCGCATATTCCCATACAACGGTTTTCCGAAATTTTTGCCATTTGGACAATTGGATTTCGTTATCATTCATGATATTATAAAACCTCTAAAGATAAAAAGCGTTCTCCTTTTCCCAACTTATAGTAGAACTTAGAATTAAAAACACATCTTAACACTATCAGAATGCCTCTGCCATAGGGAGTTTGCTTCGGTGTTTCCGCGGATTTCTTCAAAGTTTTCTCGCCCGCTGAAAAATGTCTCATTAATGCTTGGACTTACCATAGTTTCGTCCAAATTGGACATTTACCGACGCTTGACATCAGCCCAGGTTGTGAGTTTAACTTTTCGTTTTGATGGCGCGGCAGCAGCGATGGCTTCTAATGCTTTCGCTTTGACTATCATTAAATCCACCTCGTCCGTTCTGCCATCACCGTTAATGTCGGTGTTATACGAAACGCGGTTTTGCATTCCTGAACGGACTATCATCACATCGTAGAGGTCAACATATCCATCACCGTTAACATCAGCTACCAAAGTAGTCGCAACCGCGACTACAGGAACAACGGATATTCCCATCTCTTTTGCAATCTCTTCCACAAATTTTTTATCTTCAGTGTCCACAGCGTTATACCATTCTTTCATATAAGTGGACATTTTCTCTTGGGATGCAGGCATTTGTCGGACAGCGTTCCATGCTTCAGGATTCTCTTCAAAAACAGACAGGAACTTATAGGAGAGTTGCGCAACACGCGCATAGTCAAAGGCATTGCCATTCCGCATGGGTTCTTCCCATTGTGCTAACCATTCTGCACCAGTGCCAGCATATTGCACTTCTGGGCGACTCATCATCCATCCATTTGCATAATTTAAGAGTTGATGCCTATAACTGACCCAATTTGGATACGGCGGGCGATTTTCCCACGTCTCGCCCATCCGCCTTATTACCCATAGGTTCGCTAGTTCACAGATCGCCTCGTGAAACCATCCGTTTTTGTTAGACGCAGATCTAAGGACATCGTGATTTTGCATGATGTGGCAAAACTCGTGACCGAACTGATAAGAGAATTGTGACCAGTATGTCCCTGTCACCGTGAGACCGATCTTATATTCGTCTGGACCGCCCCCGAAATAACTTCTGTAAAACGCAATGGGGCCCTGCGCGCGATAAACGATGGTTAATTCACCATCCACTTTATGCTCGTCATGCAGTACTTCGTTAAAGTGAAGCGCGATATTCTTACACAGTTCTCTGATATTAGACGTTGGTGCATTGCCCCATCCTGCATGAGATTCAACCGTGATATGCAGCGCAGCATCAGCATTCAGGGAAACGACAAGCAGTAAAATTGCTAAAATATATTGAATGCGGTGTATCCTTTTACTTTTTTTCATGAACAGAAACCGTCTGAGGAAAACGGTGTCCTCCTTTCTCCTATGTCAGTGTTTTTGGCGATCGCGATGGTGCGTTACTCATCAGTTGTGAGCATTGCTGTAAACGCTTCTTGCGGTACATCAACCCTGCCGATCTGTTTGAGCCGTTTCTTACCCTCTTTCTGCTTCTCCAACAACTTTCGTTTTCGCGATACATCGCCGCCGTAGCATTTCGCTGTAACATTTTTTCGGAGGGCGCGGACAGTTTCGCGAGCGACAATTTTGTTGCCGATCGCGGCTTGAACCGGCACCTCAAACATCTGGCGAGGGATCAATTCTTTCAGTTTGCTAACCAACGCTTTCCCTCGCGTTTCTGCTGTATTGAGAGGCAAGATCGTCGAGAGTGCGTCCACGGGATCGCCATTCAGTAGCACATCCAATTTCACTAATTTTTCGGTTTTGTATTCGCCGACATCGTATTCTAACGAGCCATATCCACGGGTCAGTGACTTAAGTTTGGGGTAGAAATCCATCAACATCTCGCTGAGCGGCAGTTCGTAAAGCAATTGCACGCGTGCCGCGTCCAATTGGTTCATCCGCTTATATACACCCCGACGCTTCTGACAAAGTTCCATCGCATTGCCGATGTACTCGCGCGGGACGATAATGTCAATATTGACATACGGCTCTTCAATGCGTTCGATATTATTCGGTTCAGGGAGATGTGCCGGGTTATCAACGTATACGTCCTCACCCGTTTTCAGGTGAACGCGGTACATAACACTCGGAGCCGTTCGGACGAGTGCGAGTCCAAATTCCCGTTCCAGACGTTCATGGATGATCTCCATGTGGAGCAATCCGAGAAAACCACACCGAAACCCGAAGCCGAGCGCGATGGAGGTTTCAGGTTCAAAATTAAAAGAGGAATCGTTCAGGCGGAGTTTGTCAAGTGCTTCTCGCAGCGCATGAAATTGATTTGTGTCTGCTGGATACAGCCCGCTGAACACAAGCGGTTTCATTTCACGGTAGCCAGGCAGCGGTGCATCCGCCGGTTTTTTATGGTGTGTGATTGTATCTCCAATTTTCGCGTTGTCAATCTCTCGGATGCCTGCGATGAGATACCCCACTGCACCGGTGTCCAACGCCGTCGTTGGGTGCATCTCTGGTGTAAAAATACCGACCTCTTCAACCTCGTAGGCGCGTCTTGTCTTCATGAGTTGGATCTTATCCCCCGGTTTAACATCACCATCGAAAATTCGGGTGTACATGACCACACCACGATAGTTATCGTAGACAGAGTCCAACACAAGTGCTTTCAACGGTGCATTCGTTTCACCAGAAGGTGCAGGGATCCGGTTGACGATTGCTTCTAATATAGCAGGGATACCGATTCCCATTTTCGCACTCACGAGGAGGGCATCCTCCGCGGGGATGCCGATAACTTCTTCTATCTGTCGTTTGGCTTCATCGGAACGCGCCGTCGGTAAATCTATCTTATTGATGACAGGAACAATTTCAAGGTCGCTGTCAATAGCAAGATAGGCATTCGCCAAAGTTTGTGCTTCAACGCCTTGCGCAGCATCAACAATTAAAATCGCGCCTTCGCATGCCGCAAGGCTTCGTGAGACCTCGTAAGTAAAATCAACGTGTCCAGGCGTATCAATCAAGTTAAGTTCGTAACGGTTTCCATCAGTAGCAGGATAGTGGATTTTAACAGCGGTGGCTTTAATAGTGATACCGCGTTCACGTTCCAGGTCCATCAGATCAAGCACCTGTGCCCGCATCTCGCGCTCGGCGAGCGTGTTCGTATGCTCAATAAGCCGATCACTCAGTGTGCTTTTCCCGTGGTCAATGTGCCCTAAAATACAGAAATTACGTATGTTTTCAAGATTCGTTGACATGATGTATATAGTATACCACAACGTCTGTTAAATTGTCCATAAAATCTTATTATTTTCAGTTCCGGGTTATTTAGTTTTCGACCATAAAAAACTTGACAATTTTTGAGAGTAGCGTTAACATTTAAACAACCTTCATGTTCGATTTAAAAACACACAAAATTTTGGGATAACCGAATGCGAAATTTATTTACAATTGCCATCGCGCTTTGGCTCTGTGTGTCGTTCTTCAGTGTTGCTGAAGAAAACAGGGGCGACCATAGTAGACATGTCCAGCATGTAGAACAAGGGTTTGTCTTCATGTTCCAAGGCAGCAATCAGAAGGCTATCTCCGAGTTTGAAGCTGCGCTGGCACTTGAACCCGATCACGCTGAAGTGCTACACTACCTCGGCATGGCGTATGCCCAACAACAATTCTGGAACCAAGCCGCCGAAAACTACCAGCGTTCTTTAGCGTTAATGCCGAACAACATTGAAGCACTCTATTCGCTTGGGGTTGTCTATTTCAAACTCGATAAATGGGAGGATGCGGTGCCAGTATTAGAACAAGTTGTCGAACTTTCACCGCAACACGCACGCGGCTACGAGGTCCTCGGCAAATCGCTTGTAAAACTCCGTCGGTACGCAGAGGCAGTCCCAATTTTGACAAAGGCACTTGCCTTGAAACCAAACGCAGCCGGAACGTATTATGAACTCGGCATGGCACGTCTCAATTTAAAAGAATACACCGCAGCAATTGAAAACTTCAAACAGGCACTTACATTCGGACCGGCGCGTTACGCGGAACCGCACTACGGACTCGGTATGGCGTATCTCCGCTTGGGTGAACGTGAGAAGAGCAGAACCGAGATGCAAATTTATCAGCAGTTACAAAAGGAGTTCGCCGAATACGAACGCCTGACACGCCTGACACGCGCAGAACCGAACAATCTTGAAGCGTGGACAGGTTTAGCCACAATGTTGATGAACCGAAAAAATTATGGTCAAGCCGTCCAAGCGTTTCAGAAGTGTATTGAATTTGCACCCAACGATGCCACCTTTCATCACGGTCTCAGTCGCGCGTTTATGAATCTAAACTATCCCAAACACGCTGCGCAAGCTGCCAAGAGAGCCATCCAGTTGCGTCCGAACCAAGCGATCCTCTATAACACCCTCGGCAGTGTGTATGCGATGCAAGGTGACCCGAAAAACGCACTTGTAGCCTTCCAAAAAGCCGTTCAACTCGACGGTGAGCAGCCCTACTATCATCTTAACCTTTCAAAATTATATCAGAGTCTGGGTAACCCAAAACTTGCACAGGAACATTACCGCGCTTATGAACACTTTTTATCGGAACAGAAAGCGAAACCAAAATAGACCTCTTAGTATTATAGCACGCTATCTCTTCATTTTTCTTTGGAGTCTTACCCTTTCCGCTGTCGTCCTTGCAGCAGCTGCGGACGATATGATCTTAATCCCCGCTGGCACTTTTACAATGGGGAGCGACACTCGCGCCGCTGATGAAAAACCGATGCACAAGGTCTATCTTGATGCCTATTATATCGGAAAATATGAGGTCACAAACGCCGAGTACTACGAATTTTGGAAGCAGCAGTCCGATGCTGCACGGACACCTGAGAACTTCTCACATCTTCCCCAGATTGGCGATTGGCCCGCACGGGCGGCACAGTTTCCGAATCATCCAATTGTCGGCATCTCGTGGCATGATGCCAACGCGTATGCGGTATGGAAAGGGATGAGACTCCCGACAGAAGCGGAATGGGAAAAAGCAGCACGCGGTTACACAAATAGAATATGGCCCTGGGGCAATGCCATTGAACCTTATGCAAATACCGATGCCGACGATGACGGCTATCAGCATAGAATCGCACCCGTCGGCAGTTTTCCGAAAGGTAAAAGTTACTACGGCGTAATGGATATGGCGGGGAACGTTTGGGAATGGACAGCAGATTGGTATAGTGATGTCTATTACGGGTACAGCTCACAAGCGGCAGCGAAACGTCCGAAGAAGAATCCGACGGGCCCGGATGTCGGAAGTTGGCGCGTCCTCCGCGGCGGCTCTTGGATTGACAAAATCGCTCGATGCAGCACAACGTTCCGGTTCTATCTCTACCCCAACCTGAAGACCTCCTTTGTCGGGTTTCGACTGGCAAAAACTGCCCAAAAAACAACAAAATAACCCTACATGATGTTTCCGAAGTTAACACCACAACTCCTTTTATTCTTTTCTCTCACACTTATAGACAGCGTTCTGGCACAATCACCTATCTTTGTAGACGTTACCGACGCAGCAGGAATCCACTTCAAACACAGCAATGGTAAAACAGCGCATAAGCACATCATTGAGACGATGGGGTCTGGTGTCGTCTTTTTCGATTACGACAGCGATGGCGATGCAGACCTCTATTTCGTGAACAGTGGGAATATTCCGCAAGAGAGTCAAAACGACGGGCAGGCAGAACACGGAAATGTCCTCTATCGAAATGATGGCGATGGACGGTTCACGGATGTGACGGCGGCATCAGGCACAGGAGATACCGGATACGGGATGGCAGCCTCTGCAGGCGATATCGATAACGATGGGGATGCCGATCTCTATGTCGCAAACTTCGGAAACGATGCACTTTACCGCAACAACGGCGACGGCACATTCACTGAC
>RKRO01000499.1 GCA_007571355.1 Candidatus Poribacteria bacterium
TATATGCATCAATCATCCAGATGAGTCTGCCGTTATGGATAATCATATAGGGATCCCCATCGTATCGCAAGAAGGGCGCAATTTTCCGAATCCGTCTTTTGATGTTGCGCTCATAGAGGATTCGACTTGATGATGAAATTTCACCCGGCAGGACGAAATTAATTTCATTGTTGAACTTGAGCATGTACACGATTTTCCGCCAAAAAGTGTTGAGTTCGACACCGCCTTTCCCTTGATAAGCGTATTCAGCGTACTTTTGCTCATCTTGCGGATAATCAAATTCAAGTGGTTCCGGGCGATCGGGATGTACAATAACATATCGATCCGTGCGTTCGCCGTAATAGATACGCGGTCCCGGCCTTTCAGTAAACCGATTATCCCACTCTTCCTTATACTCAATCGGTGGCAATCCTTGGATGTACATGTTGGGTTTGCCGTTGTCTATCTCATTCACAGGGCTAACGACGGCACCATATCCGTGTGTGTAGACATACGTCTGCTTATACCAATCATCTCTAATCTCTATGGGCAGCTCATTGATATTGAGTTCCCGTCCGGAGAGCATTACCTGTCGGATTTCACCGTCAACGATATAGCGATCGATGTCGACATCGTTGAAATCGTACTGTGAGCGCAATTCTTGGAGTTGGCGGAAAACTCTCCGTAAGGGTCGCCAGTCCCAGAGACGGATACTGTTGAAAACAGGTGCGTTCTCCGGGCTGGTTATGTCATCGTAACTGAGATGCTCTGTCAACGGATACTCTTCTTCGGTGACTGTGTTTTCAGCCAAGCCGTAAGCCTGAAGTGTCGCTTTAATGTTATAGTTGATATAGTCTGCTTCTAAGACCTGCTTATTCGGTTCAACCCGCCAACTCTGTATTGCAGCGGGATAGGCTTGTCCGAGGAAACCGGCAATTAGAAAGACGAGGAATCCACCGAAAGCATAAACGTTGCGTTTCAAGAAGATACTGACGATGAAAATCAGTGCACAAATGATTGTCAGCCAGAGCATCACATTCAAAACCGGTAGGCGTGCTTGTATCGCTGCATAACCTCCACCACCGCGCACAACATCGTTTGACGTGTACAATAGGTCATACATAACGAATTTATAGTTCCAAGCACGGCAGAGGAGTGTCAAACCGACAAGCGTGAACAGATGCGCTTTGACGTTGAAAGGCGGACGGAACCGGAACTGACTCGTATCACCTGTGACTAAACCGTGAAAAAAATAGAGGACCGTTGCGAATATCGTCACCAACATAAAGATACCGAACAGCGTCCCACATATATAGCGTTCTAACGGCATTTTGAAAATGTAGAAGGCGACATCTTTTTTGAAGATCGGGTCGCGTGCTGGTGAAGTAAAAAATGCTTTTTGTCCAGGTTCTATTTGGACGCTCGTGTCCAAGCGGATAGCGTTTTCCAGCACTGCTTCAACGCGTGCTTCCTGATGAGTGTCATCTATTTGAAGGTTGACAGGATCTCCAATTGTAATCTTTTTGGCCTGAATTTCCAATTGTGAAACGGGTATTTCGTTTCCATTAATCGTTCCCTCTACAGTGATAGGTGTAGCAGCAGGAAAAACGAGTTCATTTGCGTTGAGGTAACGGAGATAAATCTCCCACCGATCGCTCGCTGTGTAGCCCATCAAAACGCTGAAAAGTATTGCAACGAGTGTCAGCCCGCCATAAATCATCTTTCGAGTGTCACCGGGGTTGGCGGCACCGCCTGTGAAGTCCGCACCTCCCATAAAAGCAGGACTTAGATGTGCGGGTGTGAACCTATAGATTAAGGCGATGTTGACCAATAGAATCGCTAAGTAGCAGACCGCCACAATTACGCCAACGAAGATTTTTGTTCCCAGAATTTTAGTGAAGACCGATTTATAACCCACCATCTCAAACCATAACCAATCGGGGAAGAGGTTAACCCAGAGGGCACCCAGTCCCCCGATAACACCGAGAATGACAATAGTGATAATAAAACGTTTGGTTCGTGATTCCATTTTTAAATTATTAACCTCTTGAATTTCACGATTTGCTCTGTTGCCGCAAACCTATATTTTTTTACAAAGGACCTATTTTCTCGCGATCTATCTGCCATTCGATTATGCAATTTACCGAAGCAGCGTTTACATTCGCAGGAGACCGCTTTCCGACAACGGAGGAAAGCAGCCAGAGTCCGATAGTTTAAAAAGCTTGTCCGAGTCCGAAATGATATTTGAAACCGGGCTCTAATCGGGTAAGGTCTGTGTGTCGCGCTGCAGCGAAGTCTATTGAAAACAGACCCAGTTCAAGTCGCATTCCGATTCCGACTGCGGCTTTCGCATCGTCAAGCCGAATCCGATTTTCTTCTCGGACGAAAATGTTGAAAGGGTTCTCCGGCCCGTACTGCCAGTCTGACCATGCACCGCCGAGATCGGCAAAGATAATGCCGCGGATACCACCAAGCGTCCATCTGATCGGCCATCCGAAGTGGAGGACATCTATCAAAGGGATGCGAACTTCTAAGTTGATGAGTCCGATACGGGTACCCACTAACGC
>RKRO01000033.1 GCA_007571355.1 Candidatus Poribacteria bacterium
ACCCAATAACCCCAATAACCCAATAACCCCCCTAACCCCCCTTATCAGGGGGTGAGATTGCAAGGTAGCCGCTCCACACGCAACCAAAAAGACCAACAACCAATAACCAACAACCAACGACTCGTAGGATGTCTCCTATCATCACTTATCCGAAAACCTTCTATTATTTTCCTCCGCGTACGAGGCTTTCGACATCATCAATCTCTTTTGGGACACCACTGGTTAGGTTTTTGTTGCCGGATTCTGTGACGAGAATGTCGTCCTCTATGCGGACACCGATGCCTAAGTATTTCGAGGGAACGCCTTTGGTGCCTTCAGCGACGTAGAGTCCGGGTTCAATGGTTATCACCATTCCCGGTTGGAAGGTCTTGTAATCGCCATTTGCTTTTCGGACACAATTGACATCGTGGACATCTAAGCCGAGCATGTGTCCGATTCGGTACATGTAAAACTGCCGATATTTTTCTTTTTCTATCAATTTCTCCGCTTTTCCCTTGAGCAGCCCGAGGCTGAGCATAGCTTCTGTTAACAGTTCTATCGATTGCTGATGGGGTGCGTCAATGGAAACCCCTGGACGGATACCGTCAATAATCGCGTGGTGCGCGTCAAGGACGTGTTGATAGATTTCTCTTTGCGCCTCAGTGAAGGTCCCGTTTGCGGGGAAGGTCCGGGTTACGTCGCCTGCGTAGCGACCGTACTCCGCGCCTGCGTCAAGGAGAACGAGATTTCCGTCCTCAATTTCGCAGTCATTTGTGGTATAGTGGAGCGTTGTGGCGTTTCCGCCGCTTGCAACGATCGTCGGGAACGCTGCGCCGCCGGCACCGTTCATACGGAACGTGGATTCGACAAGCGACTCTAATTGGTATTCGTAGAGTCCGGGGCGAACCGCCTTCATCGCTGCGACATGCCCGGCGACTGTAATCTCCGTTGCCAACTGTATGCGTTCCAGTTCTGTCTCATTTTTTATGAGCCGCAGCTCGCTGAGAATAGGGCTTGGGTCAACTAATGTGTCAATGCCTTTACCGCCCCGAACCTTTGACTTGACACCGCGTGTGAATCGGGCGAGCATCTCGGTATCAACGTCTTCATTAGAGCCGAGTGTGTAGTAGAGCCGTTCTGCGTCCTGCAGGTATTCCCCGATTTTCTCATCGAATTTTTCTATTGGATACGCTTTGTCTGCGCCATAGCGTTTACGTGCGGCCTTAACGCCAACGCGCTTACCGTTCCAAATTTCTGCCTGCTTGTTTTTCGGACGTACAAACAGGACATACTGGTGCTTCGGATGTTCAGGTGCGATGACACACATCGCCTCCGGTTCTTCAAACCCTGTCAGGTAATAAAAATTCGGATCGGGACGATAGATGTATTCGGTGTCGTGGTTCCACCGTGCGGGTGGTGCACTGGCGAAGATAGCCACCCCGCCGCGCCCCATTTTTTCGATGAAGGCTTTGCGATTCTGTTTGTGCAAGCCGGTTCCTCCGTATGAAACTGCAGTGAATGTTAGAGATACCCCATCGGTGTGCCGATTTTGCCGACGGTACCGCCGCTGGCGACCATCGGATAGATAGGTTTTGACCAGAAAACGCCATCAACGGGTGAAGTTATAGTTTCTCGTACGTTGCCGAAAACATCGCGAATATCGGCGATGGGTTGCGCCACCGTCAGCGGCTCATATAATGCGGCTCTATAATAGACAAAACCGCCTTCGTTGCTGATGAGTGGCACAAATTTTTTGACAACGATTTGCTGTTCAGGGATCTCCGGTGTTCCAGCAATGAAATTGTAATATTGTAGCACATTTCGCACGCCGCGGACTCCCTTTTCGATGCTTGCGGCATCCCAACCGTGCGTTCCCCCTAATTCCGGGTCAATCGTCGGAATACCGACCGCCGGTGCTGCTTGTGCAAGTTGCCCGTTCGGTCCCTTCTGATCGAGAATGTATCCGATCCCGAAGACGCGGGCAAGTTCAAGACAGGCCTTGTGAAGTGTATGTTTTTGATCAACACGGACACGAACTTCATCAATCATTGGTTGCACGCCGCCTTGGTGCAGGTCGAGGCAATAGTCGGCTTGTTGGACAGCGTGATGGAAAAGGTGGTGGGCGATCCGCTCGCTTGACGTACCGTCGCGTCTCCCCGGAAAACAGCGGTTCATTTTACGGTTGTCCACAGGGCTAAATGCTTGTTTGGCGTGGAACGCGTGAAAGTTGACGATCGGCACGGCGATAATCTTACCGTGCAACCGTTCCGGCGTGATCATCTGGAGAATTTTGTGAACAACGGCGATACCGTTGAGCTCGTCTCCGTCGCTAATCGCTTGGATATAAAGTGTTTTGCCGGGGTGCCTCCCGTTGATGAGTACAACAGGCAGTCGGACAGCCGTTCCGTCAGGCATTGTGCCGACCTTGAGGTGTCCCTCCATCCGCGTTGCAGATTCCGCAACCAATTGTCCAACCACCAAGCTGCGCTGGTGAATATTATTCCTCATAATGGGTATTGTAGCACAATTCCCGAAATAAGTCAAACTACGGGATATGAGTCGCG
>RKRO01000225.1 GCA_007571355.1 Candidatus Poribacteria bacterium
GGTTTTGAGGAGGGTTTGAAGCGTCTGGCGACTTCGGATCCTGAGATTGCGGATCGGATTCGTCGGGAGCCGCCCCGCCCGCGTGGCATCCGTGATATTCCGTCCCGCCGCAGAGAGTGAACGTATTTGTATGACTATATTTTCGAGAGAGGAGCCTATTTATAACCCTCTTGTGTCTATTAGCGTTGAACACTGCCCCGCGGGATACGGCTCCGGTGGTTCCCCCTGTTTGCGCCATCCGTAGTGCGTCGGTCTCCCGCTGCGTTTGGAGATGAGCGTCTATAGGTGTTTCAACCGAGCAACTTCTACCAGACGATTATGGACAACAACCTATTTCGTCCGTTAGGGTGGCGTGAGTCTGTCCTTGTAGAATCGTATCGTCTGATTGGCACACTCCTGCCGACAGACGACCCCACGCCCTCGCGTGCGATCCTCCAATCCGCCACAGGTAACACCCGCCACATCATTTCCCCCGGTGAGACCATAGACAATCACACAAAAGCGGTCTCCATCGCACACAAAAGCGTGGTGCTGGAAACCGATGGAAAACAGCGGACGCTCCGCCTGTACATCCGTTTCTGAAACTCGCCATCACTCCTATCGTTTCCTATTGTCGAAACCTGCCAATGAAAGGAAACGAAACATGGCAAAACTCATACTGACCGAGGTTTCCGTTGCGATCATCCCTGTCCGAGAAAACACACGCCGCAGAGATCTGAAAAGCAAAAGGTGTCGTTAGAATTGCGCGACTACACCTCAGACTTATTTTCTGAAACACATCTATGATCACCCGTTTGTCATCCGGCGATTTACAGTTTCCTGTCTGCGTCCATATAAAGAAAAAATAACCACTGTCAGCAATTTTACACGCCTGCAGAAGCATTCAATTAACGGTTGTTAGTTACCAGCAGCCAGATGCATCCCGCTTAAATAGGTATCTCGGTGCTAATACCGTTAGGGATACACCGCGGGCGACCAGAAGTACGGTCAACGCACACCATAATCCGTGATTGCCAAAAGGTATCAGCAGGTAGACAGCCGTTAGATAAAGTACTGTTGAAAGCACTACAGAATTCCGCAGTGCTTTGGAAGCAGTCGCACCCAGAAAAATGCCGTCCCAAATGTAGGCAGCAACGTTATAATGGGGGCAACACTTATCCAGATGAGATACGGTTTCGCTTGCGCAATAAGCGGTATCTGATCCGTGAAGAGACGTAGCAGCTGCTCCCCAAATAAGACGAAAATTAGCATAATCACAATACCAAAAAGAAACGACCAGAAGAAGATCTGACGTATCGTCCGTTTCAGGTTCAGCATATCGTTGGCACCTTTATATTTTCCGATTAGACTCTCGGCGGCAAAAGCGAGTCCATCAATCGCGTAGGACATGAGGTTGATAAACTGAAGTAGAATCGTGTTAATCGCGAGGATCGTATCGCTCAAGGCAGCAGATTTCGCTGTGAAAA
Source organism: Candidatus Poribacteria bacterium (assembly GCA_007571355.1). Taxonomy (GTDB): domain Bacteria; phylum Poribacteria; class WGA-4E; order WGA-4E; family WGA-3G; genus WGA-3G. The sequence continues at coordinate 1,467 of RKRO01000225.1, forward strand.
CAGCATGGCTAAACACGAGACAACAGGTCCTAATGAAAATGTCACCGCTGATGCCGAGAAAACGTTTCAGTTTTGAAAATACAAGTACCTCGCGCATCCGTAACGGAGTCAAGATACTGCTATAGTGTCGCCAGAAGAGTCGAATTGCCAAGAACAGCCCGATATATTGTGCAATAACGGTTGCCAAAGCGACACCCGCTACCTTCATACCCAGCAGCTGCACAAATACGAGATTTAAAACCATATTGATGAGGTTCACCACAACCGTTAGAACCATCGGATAACGGGCATTCTGTAATCCTAAAAAGACACCGTGAAATGCGTGGAGACACAAAGTTGCCGGTGCAGCATAGATACGAATATGGAAATAGACACGAGCGAGGTGTTCTACGTCAGGGCTTGTCTCAATGAGCAGGAAACTGAGATCAATTAATTGCCACTGGAGGATAAAGAGTAGCAGACTTGAAGTGATACCGATGCATGTTGCCCTTAGCAGCAAACGTCCACATTCTGGGAGATCTTTTTCACCGAAGGCTTGCGCTGTTAACCCCGTTGTCGCCATTCTGAGGAACCCGAATCCCCAATAGATAAAACTGAAAATAATGCCCCCGATACCGACAGCACCGAGATAAGATTCTGACTCCAGTCTACCCATTAAGGCGGTATCCACCGCTCCTAAGAGCGGGATAGAAAAGTTGCTAACGATATTCGGAAGGGCAAGTCGATAAATTTCTTTATTGATGTTTTCAGAGGTATGCATGGAGATGTCCGTTCCTGCTTCTGTCTTAGAGTTTACCGCAAATTATACCGGGAATCAAGGGATATTCCACTTTGATGTTTTGACTTGATTTTTTCGTTGCAGTCTGTTAGCATTTTAACCCATAAATAGGATTACGCAACGAAGGAAATGCTTCAAAACATGTTGCAATAGATGCTTGTCTAATTAGCATTGGCACTTCACAAATCCCTCTGAAAAATTCTCCTATGAAATCCATAATTGTGATAAAATAGTTAAAACCAAAGCAAATCTTAACCCACAGGCTATTGAAATTGGAGGTTTCAGCATGGGACGAAGTTTTGAAAAATCGCTCGCGTGGCAGAAGCGCGCCAAAGCCGCATTAGTCGGTGGAGGGCAACCTCATAAACAGAGTCAGCCACCGAGACCTGTTATGGTCGCAGGCGCGAAAGGTGCGCATTTCTGGGATGCCGATGGTAACGACTATATCGACTATCTCATGGGATATGGCCCCATGATCCTTGGGCATGCCTATCCGACTGTGATTGACACTGTCACAAAATACCTCGTTGAACGCGGCAATGTCTATAATTTCGGACATACGCTTGAGGTGGAGCTTGCCGAAAAGTTGGTTCAAATTATCCCATCGGCGGACAGAGTCGCTTATTTTGTGGGCGGATCGGACGCAACGACCGGTGCGATTAAGTTCGCGCGCGCTTATACCGATAAAGAAAAAGTAATTCGGTCCGGTTATCACGGATGGCACGATTGGTGTAGCCACGCACGCGGGTACCTCTCAGGCGCAGCCGCTGCAACACTCAGCGTCGGGTTCAACGATCTTGATGAACTTGCAGACCTCTTTAAAGCACACCCGGGTGAGATCGCCTGCTTGATTATGGAGCCTTCAGGACATGACCTGCCCGAAGATGGGTATCTTGAAGAAGCAAAAGCACTCGTCAATGCTAACGGGGCATTGATGATTTTTGATGAAGTTAAAACCGGCTTCCGTTATGCTTTAGGCGGCGCGCAGGAATACTTCGGTGTCACACCGGATATGGCTGTCTTCGGCAAAGCACTCGCGAACGGATTTGCCACTGCTGTCGTCGTTGGGAAAGAAGAAATTATGGATGAAGTAAGCGATGTCTGGGTCGCCGCAACCTTCCACGGTGAGGTATCGCTGGTCGCCGCTGCAATCGCCACAATTGCAGAACTTGAAGCGAAGGACGGTGTCGCCTTTATGTGGAAACAAGGACAGAAGTTGTTAGATGGCTACAGAGAGATGACAGCACGTCTCGGTATTGATAACGCCCGCATCGGTGGTATCGGACCCATGCCCTACTTCGGTTTAAGTGCCGATAGCAACAACGAAAAACAGAAGCGATTTCACAAAACCTTCTATGAAACGACCTTAGATGGCGGCTTATATCTGCCCGAAGGACATATTTGGTTCATGTCGATGTCCCATACCGATGCAGATATTGATAAAACCTTGAACGTCTCTGAAGATGCGCTCAAACGCGCCAAAGCTGCATAACCATTCCTCTGACCGCTGATAGCCAATATAAAGGAAATCTATTATGGCAGAAGTCATGAATCACACAAAACCTTTTATTGTTGACAAAAACCTTGGGGCAGCACTCGACATTGAGAATGCCCAACTTACGGAAACAACTTCCAACGGTACACCTGTTGTTCCACCGACGCAGGAACAGAAGTATCTTTTTGACATGCGCGGTTGGCTCTTAGTCCCCGGTGTACTATCGGGTGACGAACTCGCGGAGATGCAGGAATTCGGCTATAAACTCCGCCACGAACCGGAGTCAATTCCAGAACATGAACGCTCACCTCTCGGGGGCCCCCTGCAACGTCTCTCTGATCATCCGAATGTTGTCGGCTTCCTCAACGAATTTCTTGCACATCCGGCGTTATCAAGTCAAGAGTGCTACGGCTTCCGTATGGAATCCTGCCACCTATTCTATCGCAATGTCGGCGATGGGCAGTTCGGTCCCCACAACGGAAACGGCATGCTCCGTTTCCCCGGTGATTCGCACCTCTATCGGTGTATCCCTGGCAGAGGATACAGCGGATTAACCCGCGTCGTCTGGGAACTGAACCCTGTTAAATATCGGCAAGGTGGCACGCTCTTTATTACAGCGAGTCACAAAGCCGTCTACACAGCACCCGACACAATCCGAAGTCAAGATTCACCGATTTGGGACACCTACGAATGTCCTGCTGGTTCGCTCCTCTTTTTCACGGAGGCATTGACCCATAGCACGCACACCTGGACAAACGCAGAGAACAATCGCCTCGCAATTTTCAGTTGCTATAACACCGTCAATAGCAAGTGGCACGATTGGGACCCGCATCCGAAACTGCTTGAAGAGATGCCTGCCAAGCGGCAGACGCTTTTCCGTCCCGTCCGCGCCGCCAATAATTTGATCGGCGATAATTATCGCCATTAGGCGAATAAGGCTTCGTTGGCGAGGTCTCCAACCTCGCCTTTTCAGAAACACAATGAACACATAGATGAAAAGTGTTCGACTTTTGTCATGCCTCTGAAATCATTAGGAAAGAAGTAACAGCTCATGAAAAAATTAACCGATACGGAAAAACAGCAGCTTGATGCCAAGATTAAAGAAGAGCAAGAACGGCAGCACGTCCTTCGAGAAGCGAATCCGTACCTACCGGAATCTTTTGAAGCGGCATCGGCAGAAACACGGCGTATGAGGAGCCTCGCGCCAAAGCATCTCTGGAAGTACGGTTTCCTTGTGGTTATTCTTTGCCTGCTTGTCTTAAGCATAATCATTCTGGTGGGGTCGCGCAATTTTGGTTATGACCAATACGGTGGGCTCGCGATCGGGTTGATGTTACTTTTCAATCACATTGCCTTTAACTTCGCAAAAACAGGATGGAAAAGCCGCGTGATGAAAATCGTCGCATTTGCATGGATTGTATTGGTGTTCATTTACGGTATACATCTCCTGGGGCACCTTAATTAATCGTTACGTTGTAATACTCAGAGAAAAATGATTAAAGCAGTATTCTTTGACCTTGATGGCACCCTCTGCGACTCCGATGCGGCATGGAACATCGCGCAAAGCGAAACATTCCAACGTTTCGGTAAGCATTACCCGCATGTTTCGGAAGAAACTACTACAGAGACATGGACAATAGTGCACCAGAGACTCTTCCAGCAACTCAACGCGGGGAAACTTTCTATGGCAGAAGTGAGAGACTCACGTTTCCCGTGTCTGTTCAACGAGTTAGGTTTCCCTAAAGATAAAACCATGGAGGAACTTAGCCACTTTTTCTGTTCGCGTTACCTCACAGGTCTATACCTTTACGACGATGCCACGATCCTTGACGAACTACACGCCTACCATATCGGCATTATAACAAATGGGGCACATGATGAACACCCCGACAGCCAACTTTCTAAAGTCCGACACCTTGGACTCATCGAACGTATTCAATCGCTGACAATATCGGATGAAATCGGTGTCAGAAAACCGAAAATCGGGATTTTCAAAATCGCTTGTGAGCGCGCTGACGTTTTACCGAAAGAAGCAGTATATGTCGGCGATACCCTTCAAAACGACATCGTCGGTGCCAACCGTGCAGACATGATAAGTGTCTTTATCAACCGAAAATCAGAAAGCCTGATACCGGAAACAACAGACGAACGACCGGATTACACAGTCTCAAGTCTACACGATGTTTTGTCCTGCTTAAGAAGTATTTAGAATTAGAATTTCTGTAATTAACAACAGAATAAAGAGATAATTTCCATGGAGCAGTTAACCGAAGCCATCAGTAAGAAAACTGAAAGCCTATTGCTGACTACCGCATTATTGGATGAACGCTTTATCTGTCTAACCGAACGATTTCATCCAAATCCCAAAGGAGAATCGTGCCATCACTACTGCTGCTGGCGAGGGTTTTTCCATCAGGTGAGAATTGCAGGACCCTGACAGTACTTGTGTGTCCAGTGAAGGTTGCCAGTATCTGTCCAGTTGGAATTTCCCACAGACGAATGAGGTCTGATCTGCCTGACTGGCTGTCATATACACTTCCACCAGCAAGAACTTTCCCATCAGGTGAGAACGCCACAGCGAAGACTTCGTTTGTATAAGTCGGGAGCGTAAGGATTTCGTTACCGGTGATGGCATCCCACAACCGGATCGTCATATCGTCGCTACCACTTGCAAGGATTTTCCTATCGGGTGAAAACGTGAACGTCTGGATATCGCCTTTATGTTCCGTAATTCGATACATCTCGCGCCCGGTTACGCCTTCCTGTACCTGAATGTGTTTTCGATCTTTGTCAATATTAGCAGAGACGACCCGATTGGGTAAATTCAGGGATCGTTTTCCGCGCGTTTCTTTGGAGTCAGGGGCTGATATTTGAACCCCCGTGGCTGTATCCCAAAATAGTTGTTGATCTTCGCTACCATAACGCACAAGCGTCCTGATAAGTGTCTGTCCATCTTCGGAAAACGCCAGTGCGCTGGCACCTCTACCGTGCCCTGTGATGAAAGTAGAGAGACACCTCCCTGTTGCCGTGTCCCATTGGTGAATTGTACCATCCCAACTACCGGTTAAGACAGCGTTACCATCAGGGGAGATTGCTAAGGCTTCATGTTGATCTGTATGCTTTGTGTAAATGGATTGAAGAGGTTTGCCAGTGGCTGTATCCCATACGTGGAGGGCTTCGTTTTCTTCATCCCAAGCCCTCCAGTCGAAACCAATGAGTGTTTGACTATCCGGAGAGAAAACTAAGTGTTTCGATGATCTTTCTTTTATTGTGATGTGTAACTGGGGTTTGCCTCTCGGGAATGTATACAAAATGACTCCATCTATTGTACTACTGGCAAGCGTTTTCCCATCGGGTGAAAATGCCAATCCTTCAATCCAACCACGTTTGTGATCTCTCATGGTTGAAAGTTTTCGTCCGTTTTCTGAATCCCAGAGCCGAAGAATGCCGTCCCGATGCCCACTCGCAAAGATTTTCCCATCAGGTGAAAAAGCGAGGGCTTCAACAGCATTTGGATGTCTCACGGTCCTATGCCTATCAAGAGAAATTTGGAACCTGCGAATCAAGTTGTCCATGTATGTGGTGTGGCGTTCAAGTTGTTCGCCGGTCTCTGTATCCCAGAGAATAAGTGTGCTTTTCCAGCTGTCGCCACTGACGACAGTTTTTCCATTGGGTGACACTGCGATAGCTTCGATTCCGCCATGATGTCCAACGAAGACAGCAGTTTGTTTGCCGGTGTCTATATCCCACAACCGGATTGTTTTATCGAAACTTCCACTCGCGAGGAAACGCCCATCCGCTGGGAAACCCAATGAGGTAACTCTACCCGTGTGTCCTGTAAGCAGAGCAAGTTCCTTTCCAGTCTGCGCGTCGTATATCCAGATACCTATATCCGTTGCGACTGCTATGCGACTGCCATCTGGTGTATATTTGATGTCATGTAATATGCCTTTTCCGAGTCGGAATTTAGCCTCTTCAGGAAGCTGCCATTGAGAATAATCTGTATCCGTTTCCTCTGATTCTGCGTTTGCAACCGGTGCCGACACATCATTAAGCTGCTGGTTGCCGGTATCATTTTTGCTCGGGGTGTTGATATTTCCCAACTGCGTCCGAACATCCGGCTTGGATTCGAGGTTTAGCACAATAGGGGCCTCAATCAATTCTACTGTCATCTCTGATGCAGCATCGAAACTATACGGTTTTTGGAAACGCGATAGGTATTGACTACCAACCCCGAACATTAAAAAGACAACTGCCAACGTAGACGCAGCGAGCACCCACGGCACCAACGGTTTACTGTTAGGTGGCAAAACCGGTTTCAGCCGCGAAATTTCATGCATGAGATTCTCTGTTAGATTCGGTGTAATCTGAAAATTGCCTAAAACCTCTCGTATCATCGGTTCCTCCTTTTTTAAACGTTGCCGCGCCCGGTAGAGACGATTCTTAACCGCGCTTACCGATACACCCAAGAACTCGCTTATCTCTTCGTACGTCATTCCTCCGAGGTAGTAGAGCGTCACGACAGTCCGCTCACTCTCCTGAAGTTTGGCAAGCAACTTCTTGACGACCTCGCGCTGCGCTTCTGCGGTTGTTCGTTCGTTTTCTGCAATGACATATCCAGAATAGGTCGCTTTTTCTAATTCTGCGCTGTCTGTGTCTTCTAATGACTGTGTTGGCAAACGTTTCTTACGCAACCACATCTTGCAGAAGTTCGCCGCTATCACATAGAGCCAACCTGCAAACTTCTGCGGTTCCTTCAGTGTCGAAAGGTTCTGATACGCTTTTAGAAAAGTATCTTGCGTAATCTCTTCGGCGACATGAAAATCTCCAGTTTTCCGCCACGCGAGTGCGTGCACCGGTTTTTGGTGTTTCTTTACAAGTGCGGAAAACGCAGTATCATCACCCGCGAGGACGCGTTGGATGAGCTTAGCATCGTCGTTTTTCAT
>RKRO01000430.1 GCA_007571355.1 Candidatus Poribacteria bacterium
GTGTAGTCAGAGACATCAAGAAGGTCGATCTCAGCATCTCGAAGATGTTGTGCCGTGCCACCGGTAGAGAGAATTTCTACACCATGCTGTGTGAGCGTATTGGCTATGTCTAAGAGATCGGTTTTGTCGTAGACGCTGATGAGCGCGCGTTCTATTTTTTTCATCTTTTTAAATATTAGGTTTTGCTCCGTTTTTTCCGTTGTCAAAAACGGGTTTTGATGAAGCGGTTAGCAACTTTAGGAATACAACCCCCCTACCCCCCTTATCAGGGGGGAAACAGAGGGACATCGCTACGATAGAATGTGTTTCCATAATTATGGACTTTACGATATGACAATCCGCTGGCGTGCTTCATGAGAAGTGAAAATTCTGTTTTTACGTAATATATCGAGGGAATCCAAATCCATCGTTTGCGACGTGGCTTCGCGCTGGAATCTGTGCGCGGTTCGGTATGATCAGGTCCATTTCTGACGTATTTTCAATGACCGTTCCATCGCCGATACGCACTTCATCCCCGATATAGATGCGTCCCGGATGATCCGATGCGCCGCGAATGGTTCCGATAACAACAGATGACCCGATGCGGCATCGCTGTGCGATTTCAACAAACCCATAAATTTCAGTATTCGTGCCGATGGTGCAATAGTCAGAAATTTGGACGGGGCCGAGAAGGCTGGTGTCGGTACCGACTTCAACGAAATCGCCGATGATGGGGTGCCGCTGTTTAACCTTGACGCTCAAGCCGCCGAATGTGCTTGGATAGATGACGCATCCAGAGCCGATAATGCCTGTTTGCCCAGTGGTTACCCCGCGATGTGGGTGTTCAAGGAAATTAGCGTCACCGATCTGTGTTTCGGGGTGTAAGTCGGCTTGGTAGTAGCGTCCGGCGAGTTCTGAGATGGCCCGCGGCAATAACGGGACGGGGACTCTCTGAAGGTCTGGATTATCTTCGGGTGCTTCACTGCGCGTCAATGCGTATGCAACGTCGTGGTAGAAGAGGACGCGCCATCCTGGGTAGGTACTTACGACTAATTGGAGTTGGTAATCCAAAACGGTGGCGAGGTTCAGCGTCCCGAGGAAATCTTGATAGGGTTCAAAAGTGCGTTCTTGGATGGCGGTATCAATTCGAGATCGAAAATCGAGGGCAGCGATTTTTTCACGTGAGATCCCGGTGTGGAGCAGGTACGCATCCCAAATGGCGGGATCCTTGAGAGAGGCGAATCGATTCCAGAGGGCTCGGCTCTTGAGCCGTGGCAGTTCCCAGAGGAGTGAAATCGCGATTTCAAGTGCAGTGTCAAACCGCGTTTCGTCTGCGACAGCCAGAAAGGACTGTGCGACCATAGCGTATAACTGATCCACCACCTCTTCAATCGCTGTCGAGAGTTCGCGTCTTTGGCGGTGAAGATGTGGTGCATTATGGGAACCCGGTGCGACACACTCCAGCAAATTGCCGAGAACCGTTTCCAAAATATCCCGATTGACGAATCCGCGTCCGGAGCGTTGTGACAGACCTTCACGGCTCATACTGTCAATACGTAAAAAGTTCAACTCTGATTTACTATAAATGGGGCGCAGCCGTTCCAACGTTTGGGTTAGCAGCGGCCTTTTCCGTTGTTCGTACGAGGCATCAAAAAGTGTCGTTTCAGACATATTTTTAACTTTCCTTGCGGTTCGGTCAGGCGGATTTGACGCTTGAAGTCTCATTCCATAGAGTCGCCTCCATTACATTACGACTTACGTTTTGGGTTTTTTCATCGGAACAGAAACCTAATATTTAACGCCAGTTTGAAAAAAATATGAGCGGTTTCCCCAGCAGACGCACATTCGCCAAAAAAGCAATAGATTCCTCGAAAAACGGCGATTTTTAGGAGGGCAACCCCCCTTGATCCCCCCTTATCAGGGGGGGGGAAGCGGACGCTCAGGGGAAAAGCGGCTGCTTTAGGTATTTATCAAGCTCACGTTAATATTTAAAAACACGAAAAGTTTCCTGTGCAGCGGTAACGCCTGAGCCGAGTGGAATATCATAGCCGACTTCAACCAAACCTCGCTCAAACGCAGAGATCGCAACAATCACATCGCTTTCATCCATCCAACCGAGGTGCGCAATTCGGACGATTTTTCCACTTAACTGGCTCTGGCCGCCAGCATAAGTGATACCGTATGTGTCGAGCATCAGACGGATGAACGTTTTCCCATCAATTTCTTCCGGCAACCGGATGGAGGTTACGGTATTCGCTGGCGATGCTGCGAAGAGGGAAAGCCCTAACGCTTTAACTGCGCTTCGGGTCGCGGCTGCTAAGCGGCTGTGCCGTGCAAGCGTCCGGCGAATGCCCTCTTCACAGATACGGTTCAGCGCACATTGAAGTGCTGTCAGCAACGTCACAGCCGGTGTATAGGGGACAGATCCCTGCAACCCGGTCTCAAATGCCTTACGGAAGTCGAAGTAATATTTCGGGAGATCAGAACGTTCAACTGCGTCCCATGCCCGCTGATTGAGTGCTACAACCGATAGCCCCGGTGGGGTCATTAATCCTTTTTGCGCGCAGGAGACGACGACATCCACACCCCAATTGTCCATCTGTAAGTCATCTGCACCGAGTCCACTGACAGCATCAACGACCAAGAGTGTTGGCCGCACACGGGTCAGGCGTGCCAACGCCTCAATATCGTGTAGCACACCGGTTGAGGTTTCACAGAGCGTTGCGTAAATCGCTTTTACATTAGGATGTTGCGTTAAGAGCGTTTCCACAACCTGTGGGTCAACAGAATTCCCATAAGTTACGTCAATCGGTATAATTTCAACGCCGAACGCGGTGCAGATCTCGCCCCAGCGTTCCCCGAATTTACCGCTCCGGATGACAATCACCTTGTCGCCCCGAGATAGTAGATTCGTGACTGTGCCTTCCATACCCCCGGTGCCGGATGATGTTAAGAAGAGAACATCGTTCTCGGTTTGGAAAACGTGTTTGAGTTTCTCGAGAACGTCTTTAATTAACGCGACAGTCGCTTCGCTGCGGTGGTAATCCATCGGTTGTGCCATCGCCAGCAACGCTTCGGGCGGAATCGGTGTCGGACCGGGCGTAAAAAGCCATTTCTTTTTCATTTTTTTTACTATGGGCTCCTGGGCATTGTTCCAAATGTAAAGCTATCGTAAAATCTAAAAATAAATGCACACTTTTCGGAACACAACCTCCCTCCCCCCTTATCAGGGGGGAATCAGAGGTGCCTCGTTTCTATAGGATGTGTTTCAATCCTTATGGACTTTACGATAAGACAAATGATACCGTTTAAGGAAACCTAATTTCATTCCACGGTGGTTTTCGGTGCGGTTTAGTGGAAATGAGAATTTGCACCTCAAAGTCTCTATCCCCTCTGCTCACACCTCAAGCGGTGCTAACAGCCACGACTTTTTTGCCTTCAACGTTAACACTAACCCATTCTTGGTCGAGGAGCCCACATAGTTCTATAATAGCGGCGCGTTGTGCTGTGCTATCCATGGGGACTTCGAGGGTCAGCGTAGCGAATTCTTCACGCTGCATCGCGCCCTCTTTGTCGAATTTCATGGGTGTAATCTGAATTTTTCTCAATCTTGCATCCATAATTTTTCCTTTCTTGATTTTTAATTAGACATCATCCATGAACGACGCGATGTCAATACATTCCCCGTTACGGCGGGCGGATTCCCAACCAGCCAAGACTGGTGCTAAAGAGAATAGACCGTCATGATAATCGCTGTGTAGGCGGCTTGCGTCGCCAGTCTGCACAGCGCGGATGAAGGTTTTATCCTGCTCTAACCACGGATCGAATGCGTCTGCTTGATAAAAGACATCGCCGTTCACTTCAATCCGATCGTATCGGTAAATTTCGAGACATCCACCTTCATAGAAGATAGTGAACCACGGTTCGTTTTTTGGACTGGAACCCGATGAGACGAAACAGAGTGTCATCGTAGCCCCGTTGTCGAAACAGTAGTTGAAACTCGATGACAAAGCGGTTGCATAAGCAGGGCGTTCACAATAGAAGGCTTGCGCTTGTGCAACATTCAAACCTGTCATAAACCGGCTATAATCCGTTGCGTGGACCCCCCAATCGAGAGCACGCCCCCCGGATTTGTCCATCTCTGCCCACCACGTTTTAGTCCCGCTATCTGTTGAAGGCGGCAATCCACTGTAACTCTGGAAACGGACATGGACAATCTTTTTGTCCGCCAAAAACCGCCGTGCCTCTTGAAAGAGCGGACGATACCGTTCACGAAATCCGACAGTGCTGATAACACCTGCCTGCTGAACAGCGTTGTCTATACGGCGGGCAACTTGCATGGTGATCGCTTGTGGTTTCTCACTGAAGAGATGGATCCCCTTTTCTACTGCAGTCGCCTCAACATCAGTTCGGACGTATGCTGGCACGATAGAGTATAACACATCGATGGTTTCAGCGTCAAGCATCTTATACGCGCCGCCATTCCCGTTGTGGTAGACACTTGGGATATCGAATTCGTCAGCGATTTCCTGTGCTGCTTGTAAATTGCTATCACATACAGCAACTATATCGACTGCCGCTGTCTGTAATAGGTTTGGAATGCGCGTCCGTTTCGCAAAATTACCGCAGCCGTAGACAGCGACCCGGAGGCGTTGATCTGTTGACACGTTAACTCTTCTCCAATTTTTGGTTTTTTCAGTGGCTATCTACTTCGCTAACTGTCGCTGAAACGGGAGGCGACTCGCACTAAGTCTTGAATGTTTACCACACCATCACCGTTGACATCGGCAGGGCCTGTATCGGTCTGTCCGAAATTCGATGCGACGAGTACTAAGTCTTGGATATTCACGATGCCATCACCGTTGACATCTTCTGCTATCTCTGGTATAAAAGGCGGGAATTCCCACAAAAGGATCGTGCCGTCTTCGCTGCCGCTGGCAAGTGTGCTACCATCGCGTGAGAGTGAGAGTGTGTTAATACTGGCGGTGTGTCCAATGAGAGTTGTATGGGGTTGTCCGGTCTGTAGATCCCACAAGCGAATCGTTTTATCCCAGCTGCCGCTGGCAAGTGTGATCCGATCTGGAAAAAACACAATGGACTTGACTCGATCCGTATGCCCGGCGAGGATCGTATGAGAGTGTCCTGCCTGTGTATCCCACAACCGAATTGTTTTATCTCGACTGCCGCTGGCAAGCGTCTCACCATCAGGACTAAACGCAACAATATCAACAGGCCGTGTATGTCCTATCAACGCTTGGTATTCGCTACTTTCTACATCCCACAACCGAATTGTATTGCTTTTACCGCCGCTGGCAAGCGTTTGGCTATCTGGACTGAACGCGATAGTATAGACAATGGCACCGGCTTTGAGCGTTGCTTTGTGTTCACCTGTATTGGCATCCCACAAGCGAATCGTACTGTCCCAACTTCCAGTGGCGAGTGTTTCGCTATCTGGGCTGAACATAATGGACTCTATACCATAGTTATGACTCACGATAGGAGCCTTCGGTTGCCGAGTGCGTACATCCCACAACCGTATGGCGGTATCTGGGCGACTGCCCCCACTGGCGAGCGTTTGGCTATCTGGACTGAACGCGACTGAAAGGATTCTGCTCTCATGTCCAGAAAGTGTATCTCGGAAGGGGACGGTGTTTGCATTCCACAAGCGAATGGCCTTGCCATCGCCTACACTCGCGAGTATCTGACCCTCTGGAGAAAAGGCGAGATCATTAATCGGGAACGTATGCCCGGTGAGCGTTGCTGTATGTTGGAAGGTGACAGAATCCCAAAACCGAATGCTTTGATCCGTGCTTGCGCTGACAAGGGTGCGCCCATCTGAATGGAATGCAATAGACGTGACCGAACCTGAATGCCCAGTGAGGGTCATTTTGGATTGACCAGTGACATAATCCCACAATCGAATTGTTTTATCTTCACTTGCACTCGCGAGCGTCCGACTATCTGAAGAAAACGCAACAGCAGTGACACCTCGCGTGTGCCCGGTGTCGGAAACTTCGCCGTCCATATATCCGGTGAAGGTTGCCTCGTTCTCACCGGTATGCAAATCCCATAACCGAACAGTGCTGTCCCAACTACAACTGGCAAGCGTCTCACCATCAGGGCTGAACGCAACCGAAGTGACCCCTAAGCTGTGCCCGGTGAGAGCCGTGAGGTGGAGCTGCTCCTTTACATTCCACAATCGAATTGTGAAGTCTCCGCGTCCACTACCGCTGGCAAGCGTCTCACCATCAGGGCTGAACGCAACCGAAGTGACCGGTCCTGTATGTCTACTGAGAGACGTTATGTAGTTGCCTGTAGTTGCGTTCCACAATCGAATGTTTCTGTCCGCACTGCCACTTGCAAGGATATCGGTTTGTGGCGAAAACGCGAGCGAAGTAATACCGTGCTTGTGTCCTCTCGGCGATGCTTTCTGTTCACCGGTATGTGGGTTCCACAACTGGATTTCTCCGCTCGTACTCCCAACAGCAAGCGTATTTCCATCCGCAGAAAATGTAACAACTGAAACCTGTTCTGTATGTCCGACGAATAAGTCAATTTCTCGATGTGTCTCGGTATCGTAGAGCCAGACACCGATGGTACTGGAAACTGCAAGCAGTTTTCCATCTGGAGAGTACGCAATATTGCCGGTGATTGTGCCTTTTCCGAGGCGCGCTTTGGCACCGTCTGGTAAGTGCCATTGGGCATAATCCTGTGCCGAGACCTTACCTTGCAATAGCATAGAGACAAAAAACGTCGTCAAAATCAGAAAACGTGTCAGTTTCATAGTGGTAATTCCTTGCCTGTAGGTGTATCTGAGCATGGCAGAAAAGCAATTGTCTCTTCAAGTTTCATCAGCCCCATGGTGGAATATCCCATGTGTTGAACCCCATCAACAGGTGCTTCACGTTGATATCGTAAAATCCGAAAATAAATGCCCACTTTTAGGAACACAACCCCCCTACCCCCCCTTATCAGGGGGGAAGAAGAGGGCCCTCGTTTCGATAAGATGTGTTTCCATAATTATGGGCTTTACGATAAACATTTGCGGCGCGCCTGACATCCTTGAAGGTGGATGCCCCGAGTACGGAAACACCAAAGCATAGAAAAAAGAATCGGGCGATACCGCATAGTTTGCGTCCATCCTCAATATCGTAAAACCTAAAAATAAATACACACTTTTATTTGGAAGACACCCCCCTCCCCCCCTTATCAGGGGGGAATAAGATGGGATTTGATGTGTTTCAATCCTTATGGGCTTTACGATATTGGGCTTTTACTGCGCCCCAGGTTGTTGTCGCTTTGCCACCGGGTTCAACAGGAAACGGGTTCAGGTTGTCTTTGAAGTATTCGTATTCGACTTCCAAATTCCCTGTGCCTGCGGCAACACCTGCATAAATTCCGAGCCATAAAGGCGGTGTGAGTTCAAATTCACCTTCTCCAATATCTACCCAATCTTTATCCTCTGCTGCTTTATACCAAGCAGTATATGTATCGCCCTCTTTTTTCAGTCGGAGGGACAATTCGACATCACCCCAATCCCCAAATCTCCATTGGATATCAGGCGGTCCCATCCCGGCTTGCTTGGTTTGATATTGGATATGTCCTTTCGCGGCCGCGTCTCGCGACCAGAATTTGATGGTTACCCAGTTATCATCCGATGGGCTTTTCACAACAAGGCCATTGACACCAGAACTGGTATCCCATTTGGCGAAGAAGTGGGTTTCGACATCAAAGATATCTGTATCGGTTTCCTGATACAAGAAGTGAGATGCGTCTGCTGCCCAGAGATTTCGGTTGGGTTCACTGTCAATGTACAGATGATCTTCACGTGTTTTACCGACGTCCCATTTGGGGGGTTCGTTTTGCCATTCCCAATTAGGATTCTGTAATTTGCCCTTCTCAAACGGGTCACCAAATGAATCTGCTGCGCCTGCAACGCCTGCGAAGAGGAGCATAAGCAGACACACACCGACACTATGCGTGATAACATTTCTAAATTTTGGCCTCATATATAAGCCAAAACTGATTTTTAAAAGTTGGGTTTTCATAAATTCCCTTTTAACCTCCTGCCTCCAATTTTAAAATAGACGGTTAAGGATTGTCAAGACAAATCAAATTGTGTGTCAATGAGACGACTTCTGTTCAATCTCTCTTAATTCCGACAACCACATTCTCGGTTGATATATCTTCTGGTATCACAACAAAAATTTTTCCATGTTCACCGCTTTCGCTCTGTTCTTTGAGATATGCTGTTATCTCACGCTCGTTAAGGAGCGTCGCCCCCTCCGTGTCGGACACTGGTAGCGGGGTGCGTTCGGAGCCAAATTTTCGGATCCACTTGAAGATTGTGCTCGGTGCGACTGCGAACATCCGCGCGATATCACTTATAGAAACCCCTCGGCAGTATAAGAAGACAGCCAGGGCTCTCTGCCATGGGGGTCTTCCGCGTGTCGTCAGACGGGTAAACTGAAAACCGCAGGCTTTGCATTTATAACGTTGGCTTCCTCTCGCTTTCCCGTTTTTAACAGCGTCTTTTTGCTTGCAACGTGGACAGTTCATGCGGCGCACCTTTCCTCATAAAATCTGATGTCAAACAGTATAACACAAAAATGCTTGCAACGCAATAATACCCTTTCTAAATAATATCGTAACATCTAAAAATAAATGCACACTTTTAGGAACACAACCCCCCTCCCCCCCTTAT
>RKRO01000020.1 GCA_007571355.1 Candidatus Poribacteria bacterium
GTGTGGTGTCCGAACCGCCCCTACCGGCCTGGGAAAAATCGGAATTACCAATTTAAATGATTAAATCTCCTAAAACCGCGCCTGCCGCCTCGGTCAATTAGGCGAATGCGTCTGCTTCCACATCATTCAGAAAGACGCGGGCGTTATTCTGCAAAGCCGATCTATGCACGGCTGCTTCAAACAGCAGTTCATTCCATGCGGCTTCACCGTCTGCGGGGAAGGGTGTATCGGCGTGCATCGCTTTGATGACACCATCAGCCATCCGTTTGAAAGATTCTGGCATTTCTGGTTGACCTTGTTCGGCTTCCCAAGTTTCCTCTACTTCAGAGTTATTCGCTTTTCTGCGGGTGTAAGAGCCTTCTAACCCCTTTGCCTCGGCGTAAAATTCGTTACCGAGGACTTTGACGCGGAGCGGGTGATCGTCGTACCCCCATAGGTTAGTGCCACTGAGGGAGCCGATGGCCCCGTTTTCCCAACCGATATGAATCAAACGTCCCCATCCGCCGGATGCGCTCGGATCCCCGACAACACTGACCCATTCGGGTCTGCCGACGGTCCAGAGAATTAGGTCAATGATATGGGACCAACAGTTGAAATGTGCACGTGCGTGTACCATCCGAATTTCCCCCAACCGCCCCTCGGCGACATCGGCGTGGAGTTTCTGGAAATGGTGCATAAATCGGTAGTTGAAGTCGATGCCGAATTTGAGGTCGGACTCGCGCCATGTTCCGATAGCCGGTGCTGCGATTCCGAGGTCTTCCTCGCGTACCCGCGCCTGTCCCTCTAATCCACAGAGCGGTTTCTCTGTGAACACGTTCTGTCCGGCTTCAAGCAATTGGCGCAGCGGGGGGATACGGCGAGTCTCATTAACGATGAGAAGTACAAGATCCGGATCACAATTCGCTAAAAGTTCCTCAATTGTCGGGTACCCCGGTACCCCGAAGTGTTCCTTTGCCTTCGCGAGGAGTTCTGGGTCCATATCACAGACAGCCACGACCTCCGCATCTGGATGGGCGTGGAAGTTTCCGCCGTGCATCATCCCCATACCTCTACCACTAATAAGCGCGCATTTTGTCATGGTGTTAGTTTCCTTTCTGCTTACCGATGATTCGATTTTAGGTGTCCCCAAATGGTTGTCAGTTTACCGACAGGTTGGACTGCAAATCCATGTGGATCGAAAGGTCTCTTCTTCGTGCTCTAGTATAACGCGAGTTGCCACTTTTTTATTCACATAGCACCCCTACAGGGTGCAGTGCCTTGAATGTCCAATTTTCTGTAGACATAACACCCCTACGGGGTCTAAAGAGAAAATTTTCGTTGAAAAATCTATGTTCAAACGTCCAAGATCTATTAGGTAGCAACTTGGGTTAGTATCGTATCGTGGCAGTATAGCATACATAATGGAAAAGTCAAAAGGAATTTTGCCATACAGAGAATAGTTTCAGAGGCCTGATTCTTCTTGCGACTTCTCTTTTGCCATGCTATACTCTCTGGCAAGGACCAGTGCAGGGGCCGAGGAAAGTTTATAGACTATGAACGTAAAAACTATACTTGAATAGGAAAATTATGGAATCTCAACAACTTCCCAGAATCGGTTTTATTGGACTCGGCAATATGGGTGGACGGATGGCGAAGAATCTTCATAACGCAGGGTATCCGCTCATCGGATATGATATTGACGCGGCAAAATGTGAGGGGCTCGCTACAACAGGGGCGACTGCGGGTCAGCCTACGACCGAAGTCGGCAGAAATCGCGATGTTATTCTGACCAGTTTACGTTCTTCAGATATTTTTTGCAGCGTTGCAGAACAACATCTGATTCCGAATGCTCGTGAGGGGCACGTTTTCATCGACTTAGGCACGACAGAAGTTGAAAAAACGCGGGACATTGCGACAGCACTCGACGAAAAGGGGGCTAAGTTTATAGATGCCCCTGTGAGTGGAGGGCCGCACGGTTCTGAAACAGGCACGCTTCGTATTTTTGTCGGTGGCGATACCGCGGTTGTCGAAAAATGTCGTCCGATCTTGGAAGTGCTTGGGGAACCGGAATATGTGGTATATTGTGGTCCGAGTGGATCTGGTCAGATTGTCAAGGGGGTTAACCAATTGGCGATGGGGCTCGGTGCTGCAGCATACATGGAGGCGATGGCTTTTGGGGTCTGTGCCGGTGTAGATCCGGTGACGATCCGCAAGGTTGTCGGTATGGGGAGCGGCTGGCGCGGCGAATTCGACAGAATCGCCAAACGGATTATTGATGATGCAGGTAAGACGCTTGTTGTGAAGTATCCTGAGTTGCCGTATTTCCTCGCGGCAGCGGAAGCAGGAGGATTTGAAATTCCGCTCACTGAGGCACTTTATGAATTCTGTAAAAAAGGGGATTACGAGATGTTTGACAATATGAACCGTGCATCGCGTTCATTTTGGCATGAATTGACCAAAGGTACCGAAGAAGAATAGCATTCGGGGTTACAAACCGATTCCATGAGTCTCGTCTTAATCGAAAGCAGTTGACATTTCGACCTTTAGTAACGCTAACAG
>RKRO01000347.1 GCA_007571355.1 Candidatus Poribacteria bacterium
TCCCAACTGGTGAAGAGGCCAAAAGTTTGAAGCCATACCTATACAGCAGAACCTTCAAAAAGAGAAATGGAGCTGGTGAGAGCACTCCTGTAAGGTATTCACACCTGTTGATACCTTAAGAATGTGCAGAATTTAGGTAATTGTGGTATAATAGAAGAAAGTTTTGAGATAACCTCGGAGGTCAGTTTTGGCGAAGTTTGCAAGTGAAAATTGTACCACAAAGCCTATTCTGTATACTACAGATTATCATTGTAGATGGCTGTTAATTCTATTTCTCTTCTTTATTTCTATTGGTGTACACGCCGAAACTGACGAACTTCGAGCAGAGGCGTACCGCACATATCAGAGCGTTGAGATTGATGGAGAACTCACAGAACCCGATTGGCAAAAAGCGAACCCCATCCGTCAATTTATTCAATTTGAACCGGATGCGGGTGCGGCATTGACAGAAGCGACAGAGGTTCGGATTCTTTATGATGAGAAACACATCTATTTTGGCTTTGTTTGCAGCGAACCTGATCGTTCTAAGATTATTGCCAATAAGATGCGCCGTGATGCAGAGATGTGGGACCAAGACAACGTCTTTGTGTTGTTGGATACCTATAACGATCGGCGCAGTGGTTTCTTCTTCCGGGTCAATCCGTTGGGTGCGCGGGAAGATGTGGCACTCATGGACAGCGGCGACAGTCTAAACGAGAACTGGAACTCAGTATGGGACGCTCGATCGAAAATTAATGGAGACAATTGGACAACGGAAATTGTGATTCCGTTCAGTCAACTGAGATTCAAAGATGAAGAAGCGTTAACGTGGGGTTTGAATCTTGGACGCACGATCCGGAAAAGCCAAGAGGAAGGCACGTGGGCACCCGTACCAGCAGCCTATACCTTTCTGGCGCGTTATCGGACGACGAACTTAGGAACCTTAACCGGTCTGTCTGGAATCTCACAACGACGCAACATCGAATTTCTACCGTATTTCCTTCCCGGTGTTGCTCGGACAGAGACAGAAGGAACAGCCGGTGTGTTTGATTTTGGGGCAGACATGAAGGTCAGTGTTACTTCAAACCTGACAGCTGATTTAACTGTCAACACAGACTTCGCACAGGTCGAAGCGGACCAAGAGCAAGCGAATTTAACGCGATTCAGCCTCTTTTTCCCAGAAAAACGTCAATTTTTCTTAGAGGGTGCAGGTCTGTTCGATTTTGGTATTCCACGCACAAGTTTCAACGCCCCCCCACCGCTTCTACTCTTCTATAGTCGTCGTATTGGTATTGAAGAAGGGCATCCTATCCCCATTCTGGCAGGTGGGAAAGTTACAGGTAAAGTAGGCGGTTTCGGCGTTGGGCTACTGAATGTTTTCTCGGATAAGTATGCTGGGGCGGCTACAGAAAATTTAGATGCCGTTGATATTGATAGAACAAACTATTCGGTTTTACGTATCAAACGCGACCTTTTCGCTGGGTCAAGCCTCGGTGTGATTGGGGTTAATAAGCAAGGTCCTGACGCACACAATCGGGCAACTGGCGTTGATTGTATCTATCGTCCCACCGACAGGATGAATTTTCGAGGACTCTGGGCACGTACCTTTGAACCGAGTGAAACTCCGAGCGGAGAAACTTCTCGGGCGAACAATACCTTACCTACCGGAAACGCAAATGCTATGTATTTCGGTGGAAATTGGCAGAGCGAAGTCGCCCGAGTGAACGCCTCTTACACAGACATCGGTGACGATTTCAATCCAAAAGTCGGTTATGTCTATCGTGCAGGCAGTCGATGGTTTCGGAGCGAAGTCCGAGCCACCCCGTATCTCCATTGGTATGGGTTTCGCAGGATGTGGATTGGGCCCGAGATGGACATCATTCTCAATTCGGACAATGAATTAGAGACGCGGACTTTTATCTGGAGCACGTGGCTCGAATTGGAGACGAACGGTTGGGGCGGTCTCCGAATTTATCGGAATTTTGAGAACCTAACCGAGGATTTTGAAATTTGGGACGGGATTATCATACCAAGAGGTACGTACAATTACAATAACTACAGTCTGACGCTCAATGCTGAAGGTAAGGTCTTTAACGGACGTTTAGGATTCAATGTCGGGGATTTCTACAACGGTATCCGACGAGGGTTTGACATCCGTCTCGACCTTCGGTTCGCCGGACGCTTTAGGTTGGAGCCAAGATACGAGTTTAATCGCATCATCCTGCCACAACAAGGTGAGTCCGATAAACAGGTCTCCTTTGATACAAACATTTTCGGCGGGCGTGTTGTTTATTCCTTTTCCACCGACCTTTTTACGAAACTCTATATTCAATGGAACAGTGACCAGGATCTGATTACCACGAATTTCCTAGTCAATTATATCTACCGCCCCGGTAGCGATATATACTTTGTTTTTAACCAGACGTATGGGACAGACAGCATGATGACAGGGTTGATGGATACAACTCTGGTCGGTAAAGTGACGTTTTGGTGGAATCCGTGATATTTTCTGATATATTTACTAAAGTGTGTGATCAGGAATCACTGCTACCAGAGAGACTTAAATTGTAGGCTGAAACGAATTGGAGAAGCACTCGGTCGTGGTTTAAAAAAATGGTCTTCAACTGAATTATAATCTGAAAATTGGGTTAAAGAGAATTGTATGTTATAGTAAAGCCGTAATGATTGAAACACATCCTATCGAAGCGAGGCACCTCTAATTCCCCCTGCTTGCGGGGGGGGTAGGAGGGATTCTTGTCCAAGTGTGCATTTATTTTCGGATTTACTATAATTGGAAACGTAGAAGATGTGAGTATTTGCAATGTACTTGGTTTGTTATGCATGCAGGCACGGCTATCGCGTGCATCAAGAGAGCATTGATTTTGTAAAACAGCAGACATGTTCAAATGGACACGTTCACGATATACAGTGTAGGTGTGGGCGGAAGATATATGTCGTTCAACGTGTTGATTCAACGCGTTGGAAGTCTATTGATCGCAAAGTACTTTGGAAGTATCCGGACGAACGCACGCCCAAAAAATAAGTACGGAGGAACAAAGTAGGAATGGCAAGTGCAGAGACACCAATGGGTACGCTTGACGCGTTACCCGATTCACTCGAAAAAACACTGCAAAGCCTGAAGATACCGACAGAACAGATCCGATTTGCTGTTCAAAGCGACATAAACTCATCTGGTAGTTACGGCGAAGAGTGGTTCATACTGACAGATGCATCGCTATTTACTGTAACCGGTGGCGGTGAGGTACTTCACTATATCCCCTATAAAAGTGTGTTAGGTATCCGTGCTGAAGTCGTGGTAGATGCAGGTCTCTTAGTATTAGAAACACAAGAAGGGACAGTAGACCTCATTCGCTATTCCAACGGTTACGCGCCGAAATTCGGGTTCGTCGCGCGATTTATCGGAGACGAGATTGAGTTCCGAAAAGGGAAACGCGATGAAGCACCGATTTGGGATTATAAACCTGAAGACCACGCTTGTAAAAACTGTGGACTCCTGTTACCAGACGAGTTTTCACCGTGTCCGGCATGCACGAAGAAACACAAGGTGATGTTGCGGATTTTGTCTTACATAAAACCGTATAAAGGTAGGGCAATCCTGTATACTGTATTCCTTATTGTTGGAACACTCATTACATTGATGCCTCCGTATTTCACACGCATCCTTGTTGATGATATCTTGTTGCTGAGTGAGACACCTAATGCTGTACCGGAAGCATCAGAGACGTGGTTGGGTGAAATATTCAGGGGTATTCAACCTCTCGTTTTCGCTTTATCGGTGGCTGTCGGTATGCTGTTAACGATATTGGTGATCAGCACAGTTTTTTCAATTTTCCAACAACGTCTGGGGGCTTGGTTGACGTTCCGCATCGCTTCAAACATCCGGGCACATGTCTACCAGCATCTTCATAACCTGTCCATCCGATTTTTCGACAAACGGACAACAGGGACGGTTATCTCGCACATTACCGAGGACAGTGAAAGACTTCAAGATTTCATGTTAGAAGGACTTTCATTTCTCAGTGTACAGCTGTTTCTTTTCTTCGGGATTGGAAGCATGCTTTTTTTGATGAACTGGAAATTGGCATGCTTTATCTTAATCCCGATTCCGATAATTGTTTTGGGTGCAAGTTGGTTCTGGCGGAAAGTGCGAAGTCTGTGGCATCGTGCGTATCGACGGCGTTCAAAACTGTTTGATGTTGTCAATGATTCCGTATCAGGGATTCGGGTTGTCCGCGCCTTTGGACAACAAAAAGATGAAGTTAACCGGTTCGGAACGGCTAATATTGATGCTCGGGATTATGAGACGCATGCTGAGATGATCTGGGCAACGTATTACCCGCCTTTGATGTTTGCTGTCCAGTTCGGAACTCTCATCGTTTGGTATGCCGGTGGACTTGATGTCCTCGCTGGACCAGACGAGATGAAGCTCGGTACCTTGTTCGCTTTTATCGCCTACCTTGGTATGTTTTATGAACCGTTGCGGTATGTGAGTCCGCTTATTAATTGGGCTTCGCGCTCAATGACAGCAGCGGAACGGCTTTTTGAAGTAATAGACTCGCAACCCGAACAGTTTGACGATGGGACTCTTAAAGCGATGCCAAATATCACTGGAGAGGTAAAATTTCACAATATGACCTTCGGGTATGAGTCCCATAAACCGGTATTAAAGGATATTAATCTTCACGTCCAACCCGGCGAGATGATCGGGCTTGTGGGGCATTCTGGGGCAGGGAAGTCAACGCTTATTAATCTAATCTGTCGTTTCTATACACCGGACTCTGGACGTTTAGAAATTGATGGTGAAGACATTAAGGAGATTGACCTCAAGGATTTGCGGAGACAGATCGGGGTCGTGCTACAGGAACCGTATCTGTTTAGCGGCTCTATTGCGGAGAACATCGCCTACGCGCATCCAGATGCCTCTATGGAGGATATTATCGGGGCAGCGAAAGCGGCAAATGCCCATGAATTTATTGTCAAGTTCCCCGATGGTTATGATACGGAAGTCGGTGAACGCGGCGGCAGTTTATCAGGTGGTGAACGGCAACGTATCTCGATCGCCCGCGCGATTTTGCATAACCAGCGCATCTTGATCCTTGACGAAGCCACGTCGTCTGTAGATGTAGAGACCGAGAAAAAGATTCAGCAAGCGATTGACAGGCTCGTGCAGAACCGGACGACCTTCGCGATTGCGCACCGACTTTCAACGCTCCGAAACGCGGATCGTCTTTTCGTGATTGAAAAGGGGAGAGGCGTTGAGTGTGGCTCTCACGAGGAACTCATGAAGAAAAAGGGAATCTACTACAAACTGGTAGAAACCCAACGGGAAGCTGCCAATATCCGCGCCCAAGCACAAACTGTGGAGAGATAAATATGGAGTATGAAAACGGAAAAAAAGAAGGCATGCTTACCACAGATGACCTAACAAATTCGGAGTCGTCTGAACCGGATGATTTTACGCCGCGCTATTTTGACGCAGCCAACCTAACATTTACACGCGCTGAGGTCGGGACAGCACGGCTCGAAATTCAGGATGAAGCCTGTTACCTGCGTGTAGTGGTGCGGCGGCTGATGCCACTTAGCAATCCTGACGGCTATATTTCACTTGCCGCCGACGAGGATACAGAAATCGGTATCCTTGTGAACCCAGCGGAACTTGCACCAGAGAGTTTGAAAATTCTACAAGAGGAATTGGATAAACGGTATTTCACACCGACAATCCAGAAAATTTATCGCGTCAAGGAGCAATTCGGTATCCACGAATGGGAAGTTGAAACGGAGCGAGGACGAGTGAAATTCTCAGTACGCGGGTTGAATCAGAACATCAAGCAGGTACCACCAGCACGGCTTTTTGTAATAGATGTGCGCGGCAATCGGTACGATATTCCGGACTATCGGGAGTTAGATGCGCAGAGTTATCACCAAATTCAGCGGCATCTGTAAAGATAAAAATGAGACAGCGACGTTCTCACGCAGTTATTATTTCGATTGGATTACACCTCTTGTTTGCCATAATTGCGGCGTTGCTGCTATCCGAACAGCGGATATTAGATAACGACGCATTTGAGGCGACACTTGTTAAATTCAATCCGACCGAAACGGAAATAGAGATTCGACCCACACGCCGAACGGTTACAGCAAACCCAATGGTCACCACAACGGTTTCTGCACCTCGTACACCGGTACAGATATCGGGTATAAGACAGATACGGACAGCGCAAACGAAAATCGTGCAACAAGTGCCACGGCTCGACGACACGCTGGAACCTGTGGATGTAGGGGATGTCCCAACGCTCTCAAATATTGACGCACTCAGCACATCATCGGAAGACCTATCTGTTACACTTGGCGGTAGCACACCAACGATTGAAAGATCCACATCACCTATAGTCCGAAGCAGAGGCACAGGAGCAGCTGACACCGGACTATCAGGATTTCTTGATGGGGATTTGCCGACAACAGGCTTGGATGATGGCGCGGATATTGTATTGCGAAATTTTGTGAAAATACCGAAGGGAAAATTGGGAGGTATCCTTGAAGGGACGAGAAACGAAATTCGCGGACATGTCCGACTGATTCGTCTCAAACACTCACTGTCGGATTGGTGGCAGGACCCAACCGCGATCCCCTCACTCATTAAATGGTTAGAGGACCACACCCCGATTCGGGCGGACATGGATTTCGCAGGCGGCGCGCTACGGCTTACCGATCCACAGATTATGGATGCACCGCTTATCATTATGACAGGGCATGATAAAGATATTACTGTAAGTCGTCAACTTGCAAAAGACGGTCCGCTGCAAACGGGTTTCACGCCAGCAGAGCGCGTCGCACTTCGGCAATATATCCTTGAAAAAGGCGGTATGTTGTTTTTTGACGATTGCGGTTTTAATGGACTTTTCGCACATATTGTCGCTGATGAACTTAATGATATTTTCCCAGACTATCCACTGGAAAATCTACCGCACGACCATGAAATCTATCGTATCCATTACCATTTGCCAAAACCCCCGAACGGAGGCGACGTATTCTGGGGGAATGAGAACAACGCACAACCGACGCAATTCCGTTTTCAGAAAGGGATTATCATTGACAATCGGTTGGCAGTCGTTTACAACCGAAAGGACTATATGTGTGCGATGGAGACGGCGGAGATCGAAAGTCGGACGATGTTACGACTTCGGCGTTCCACGGATGTCTATCGGTTCATGTCAAACCTATTGATTTATGCGCTGAAGTATGGTGGGAACACGGATAGAACGGGGTATCAGGAATAGACATCCCCGAGGGGAAAATTACAACGTGCTGCTTATTGCCCCTGTGAGGTTCTTCGGGAAGTCGAAAAGTGATGTCAGATTTGTCCGGATCATCATGCGTTTGATCCCTTTATTGATGTTAACGATCATCGTTTGTCCGCCATTTTGCCGGATCTGGGTGCTGGTGGTGATAAGCACACCTAATCCAGCACTATCCATTGTCTCTGCACCCGCCATATCGAAAATCAGTGTAGGTGTCCCCGTTTGGGTCTCAAGTTTTTGGATGTGTTTCTCAAGCAGGGTTTTGAGTACGAGGGCATCTTGTCCAATGACTTTTCCTTGTATTTCTAAAAGTGTGAAATTTTTGTTTTGAATATTGATTTGCATAGTTGTTCCCTTGCCGTTGCTGAAGCTAGTTTGGACATCCTACTGTCGTTCCTATTCAACCTCGTTTGCTTCATGGGCACGTTTCTCGCCTTCACACGCCCTGATATGTGAGTCTTTTAATCGTTAACGGCGGCACAAAAATCTTGCACCCGATCAGCCACCTCTAATGGATGATACAGCACCGGATAGCCAGCTGCTCGATGCATCATAACATCTTCTCCAAGCAGGGCTGTGTGCTGACAGAGGAACCACGCGGCACAAAACGGCAACATCCCAACCTGCGCTGCACCTCGAAGTTCGTCCCTGTTACCGTCGCCTATGAATATGCGGTCTGAAGGGACAACGCCTAAATTCTTACATGTGTGTTGATAGATATGAGGGTCGAGTTTGACCATTCCGACTGCATGAGAAAATACGGTCACCTCAAAAAATCCAGACAAAGGACTGTTTGCCCAACCCAAGACTTCAGAGCCATCGGTATTACTGATGAGACCGATCCGAATACCTGAAATGGTAATTTCATTGAGCATATCAAGGATTTCGGGGTCTATACAACGAAGATAGGCGGTAAAAGCGGATTGGCGGCACTCAGCGAGTGTCTTAATAGTGCTTTCAGAAGATTTTCCTCCAAACTTCTTAACGATATAACGCAGAACGGTTGCATAGTCATGGAATTGTCCCGTATATCTTGCAGTCCGAAGATTCTGATATTCCCGCTGAAAGTCCGCCACAGGTAATTCCAAGGTCTGCGCGACTTCGGTCGTTGAAGGGTGGCCCGCGTCGAATTCTGAGACAAGTGTTTCAAATAAATCGAAGATGACAATCTTCACAGCCAATCCTAAACTCCTCTGTTAATGCTTATGGATGTTGGTTATAAAAAGTTGTGAGACAATTTAGTCCTTACACAAATTTAGCAGATAGTGTAAGATTTTTGATCTCTTAACATAATGAATTATACGCAGATTCAATTTCTAATGCAACCCAAATTTGGACGAAAAAATGGAGCACATGGGC
>RKRO01000361.1 GCA_007571355.1 Candidatus Poribacteria bacterium
TTTCGGTTGGGCAAAATAAAATCCATAGTGCGTTTCTCAACAAAAGCATTTTTCTTGAGTTTATCTAAGTCGCCCCTCTCAAAACTAATTTCCATTTCAGTTAATAGATTTCCGATAACGCTTTCCGGATTATTCCTCTGTTTCCCTGAGTAGGATCCCTTCTCCTTATATCGAATTAATGTATCAATCATCGCTTCAACCTCAAAGTTGAGTTTAGAGACACTCAGTTTTTTTAACTCAAAAAGCGGAAGAGTTCTGGATAGTATTGGAATTGTTGAGCCCTCATAGAAAATATTCACAACCCCTTTCCTAAAATTAGCACACTCTTGAATTTCGCGCAGAATCTTTGAATCAGACCATTCTTGTATAGAAGGTTTACCTGATTCTGCCTCGTTTAGCCATTGATCTCGATAGGTAAATTTTGAAAGTTCCTCATCATCAACAACACGAATAAAACTTACTAAACGTTTAAAAGATTCATTAGAAAAACCGGTCAGTGCCAATAAAGCCTTTAATCCGTAAGTTCTTTCCAAAAGCAAATCCTCAATTATTTTTTTCGAGAGACCTCGATTCTGTATCTGATTTCTCAGAACCAGCAAAGTCTCCCGCAAAACCGTGATATGCGCTTCGTATTCTTCCTCAAACCTTCTATCCTGAAACCAGAAGGTATTTTGCGTTAGGACAGTATTGACCTTTTCGTCGGCAGTTCTCGCCATTTCTTATTTTCCTAAATAGGGGCACTCGTGCTGGTATTATCAGCGGAGTAAATCTAATATCGCGTAATTGTTTCATGTAAGTTCAGTATCACCCGTGCGACGGAAGTCCATGCGGCGAGTTCGTCGGGTTCAATACCTTCTGTTACAGGGGCTTCACCTGTTACGATCAACGCGCCCGCAGCATCAAGGTTAGCAGTGTATTCAGCCCGATGCTTCTCATAGAGATTCGTCATAATCTCCAATTCCTTTGGCTCCGGTGGACGAGATAGCGTCCATTGATACGCCCAATTAATACGCTCAACAACGGATTCACCGCCCTCGCGGACAATCCGTGTTGCAAAGACACGCGCCGCCTCAACATAAGTCGAATCGTTAAGTAAGGTGAGTGCCTGCATCGGCGTGTTGGAGGTTGCGCGTTCTGCTGTACATTCCTGACGGCTCGGCGCATCAAACGCCATCATACTCGGATGCAAGAAAGTGCGCTGCCAATGTGTATAAAGCCCGCGGCGATATTGGCTTTCTCCCTTGTCGTGCACGTAGGTACGTTTTGGAAAATTCAAGTTCGAGTAGTACCCTATTGGTTGATACGGTCTCACACTCGGACCGCCAATTTTGGGAACAAGGAGTCCACTCAATAGGAGTGCATTGTCGCGGATCGTCTCTGCATCGAGTCGCCAGCGTGACTGGCGTGCAATTAATCGATTGTAAGCATCCTTTTCCTTCAAGACTTCTGTCGGTTTCGAGGATTGACGGTAAGCACTTGAGGTGACAATAAGTTTCACGAGATGTTTGACGTTCCACTCACTTTCCATAAATTCGACGGCGAGCCAGTCGAGTAGCTCAGGATGTACTGGCGGTTCACCTTGTGCCCCGAGGTCGTCTAAAACACGGGATAGCCCTGTTCCAAAGTAAAGTGCCCATAAACGATTCACAAAGGCACGCGCCGTCAACGGATTATCCTTTGAAACGATCCATCGTGCAAGTTCCAGTCGGGTCGGACGCCGGTTTTTGATACCCAGATCGCCAAGGAAACTCGGAATCATCGGTTCAACGATCTCACCAGAGTCGTCCAACCAGTTACCTCGCGGTAGCACGCGCGTCGTACGGGGTAACGTAGATTCAGTGGTAAGTGAGTAAGGAATCTGCTGCTCTATTTCGGCTTTCTGATTCCGCAAATCCGCCATCTGGTTTCGGATACCGTCAAGTGCAGGCGTAATACGGCGATACGCCGCTGCAATCTGTTCGCGTTGACGTGTCGTTCTAACAGCAGAATCCACCTGAATTGCTGCGATGACTTGTTCAGTATGGGTGTGTTTTACCGCTGAACCGCGAGTCGTTGCAATCCCAGCCAAATCCCAATAAGCAGTGCCACCGAATTGCGCGAAAGCCATCCCATTTAGGACACTTCCGGGTTTCAACCCAACATCTGCTGGATTGACTTCAAGGCGAACCCATTCGCCAGCTGCGGGTAGCAGTCCCATTGGTTTGTGAGCAGGCGTGTCATTGCCAATCCCGCCGAATTCAATCTTGTCTTCACCCCAAAAAGCACGGTGATCCCAATTGCCATCATTCCATTGAAGCATAACCGTTTTTGGGGGATTTTCAGGATCGATCCAGACATAAGCAAACAGCCGATCCCCCTCGGCGAGGGTGAACTTCCGATTCGCACCTCGGAAAGCGTGTTGGACAGTCTTTTCAGCTTCTGCTGTCTGGCGACGTGATAACAATTTACTGAAAACGGGTGCCTCATTCTTGCCCACAAACGTCCACGTGCCTTCAGTCCTCCCACCATTCGCCTGTGCGTCGTCCACCCAAGCGAAATCAGTCGGCTCTGTTGATTCGAGCATCGAACGAACCTCGTGCTCCCATTTCGTCTGCTCTGCTTCTAATCCGGGCGATGATGCCTTGAATACTCGGTCTAACTTTACCAATTCGACATCAAGTTCTTGGAGTGCTGATTCCTGTGAGGGGGTAGGTAACATCACGACAGGTTCCCATTTACTACCGCCGCCGTAGACACCAGGGCCCTTGACATCCGCGAAGAACGCGGCGAAACTGTAAAAATCTTTTGCTGTGAAGGGATCAAACTTATGGTCGTGACACTGTGCACAGCCGAGGGTCGCGCCTAACCAGACGGATGCAGTTGTCCGTACCCGGTCTGCGGCATAAATCGCGAGGTATTCTTTCGCTTGTGCGCCGCCCTCAGAGGTTGTCTGATTCAGACGGTTATAACCGGAAGCCACCTTCTGTGCAGGTGTCGCGTTGGGTAGAAGATCACCAGCAAGGTTTTCGAGTGTGAACTGATCAAACGGCATATTGTCATTAAACGCTTTTATGACATAGTCGCGATAGGGCCAGACACTCACGTTTTCGTCAGCATGGTAACCGCTCGTATCCGCGTAGCGCACGAGATCGAGCCAGTACATTGCCAACTGCTCACCGTACTGCGGTTTAGACAGCAGCCTATTAACAAGCGATTCATAAGCATCCGGACTTTCATCCCTTAAGAACTGCTCCACTTCAGCAGGTGTCGGCAGCAGCCCGGTCAGATCAAAGTTCAAACGCCGGATGAGCGTCCGTTTATCCGCCTCTGCTGATGGCGCAAGCCCTTCTGTCTCCAATTTCCTAAGTATAAACGCGTCAATCGGGTTGCGTCCCCATGCTCTATTTTCGACAGTAGGCGGTTCAACCCGCTTCGGTAACTTGTAGCCCCAATGTTCTTCCCATTCGGCACCTTCGGCAATCCACTGAATAAGCGTGTCAATCTGTTCCTGTGTTGGCTGCCGATTGGAAACCTGCGGCGGCATCCGCTGATCAATATTTTCGTGTGTTATACGGAGAACGAGTTCACTATTTTCGGGTTCCCCCGGAACAATGATCGGGTAACCGCTCGGTGCAGAAAACGCACCTTCTTTGGTATCAAGCCGTAGGTTGGCTTGTCGGACTGCCGGATCGGGACCGTGGCAGGCGTAGCATTTATCCGACAAGATCGGTCGGATATCGCGGTCAAATTGAAGTTTCTCGGCATCGGCGGGTTGTAACATCGCTGTCAGTCCAAAAAGGACGATTATAAAACCTGTCCAACCGATGTGTGTCCATACTGAAGCATCTAAACGTAATAGCTGAGTCGGTAACATTACAGAGTACCCCTCCATTTATCTGCACAGGCAATACCATACGTCTTGCGCATTGTCAACCCCTATAGCAGTTCTTGAAATTGTTTATTGTACTATAGCACTTACCTTGGAATATGTGCAAGAAAAATTGTGGAACGATTTAAGAGGAATGGCCAAGAGTTCACAACCGAAAACCAAATAATGTTTTGACACTGTTACCTATTTGTGTTAGAATTACTTTAGTTCAAACACTTAAGGAGGGTATATAAATGCTGAGAGGTATATTCTTGTTAGGGCTTGCGGCGATGTGTGTGTTTGCTGTCGGGCTCGCTTATGCAATCGAGGCAGAGGATATCGTCGTCTATTACTCTTTCGATAAGTTGAGCGGCGATACATTCAAAGATGATTCCGGAAACGGGAACGATGCTAAGTTGGTTGGGAAAGGTTCACTCGTTGCCGGTGCATTCAAACAAGCGGTTCGTCTCAACGGTGGGATCGTGCAGATGGAAGCGAACGATTTTATCGTCCCGATCGGCAAGAACGGTGAAATCACGATGGAAGCGTGGTTCTATCTCAACGAACACGCCGCATACGATGGCATCATCTCAATTGAAGCTGTCGATGCCGGATGTTGTGAGTTCCGGACGATGGTGAACCCGAACTTCAATCCGTTCTGGGATGCCGGTCATCACGCAGACAAGAGTCTCGGGAACTTCCAATTTGAATTAGATGAGTGGGACCACTACGTGTTAGTCGCCGATGGCAAGGACGGTAAGATCTATGTCAACGGCGAATTTATCGGCGAGCAGGTAGAGAATTTCACCTGGCCCGAGTTCAAAGAGGCAGCGATTTATATCGGCGCAGGTGAGAACCCCAACGTCCACAGGGTCGAAGACGCTATTATCGACGAAGTCGTCATTTACGCCAAGGCGTTGACTGAAGAGGAAGTCCAAGAATCCATGGAACTGAGTGTTCCAGGGGTGCTTGCAGTCGAAGCGCGTGATAAATTGGCAGTGACCTGGGGAGAACTGAAAACCGATTTCTAACAACATTATAGTAAAGTTGGTAATTGTTGAAACACACCACATAGAAGTGATACCTATCTGATTCCCCCCTGCTTGCGGGGGGGAAGGGGGGTAGCCTTGTCCAAGTGTGCATTTATTTTCGGATTTTTTTCAGGCAGGGCAGCTGCCAAGTGCGTCGGGGCGGGGTTGCCCCGCCCAGCAGTGACAGACAATCTGTAGATCTAATACTGAAACTCGCTTAATATGAAGTTTAAGAAAATATTTCGGTAATTCTATATTTTCTCCAGGACCGGTAGGGGCGGTTTGGCAGCGCACCGGACTTCCATAAAAATTACCGAATTTTTAAATTAATATTCATATCTACTTGGGGATCCTATGAAATTTGGATTTTTATCAAAAATTTTTGAAGGTGCCTTGAGCATCGAAAAAACATACAACCAATGCGATAAGGCAATCGGGCAATTGAAAACCTATAACGAGAAACGTAAACAACCCGATTTTCGTATTTCTGATGAAGAAAAGGCGACTCTGGATGCCGTTGTCAATACTGCGGTGAACAACGCCAGCCGTATCATTGAAAAAGAGGGAGATCGGAACTGGCCCGGCGTGTTCCGAGAAATGCACAAAAACTTGGCGAACATTTATATGGAACTTGACGAACACGATAAGGTTCGCGAAGCGTGTGAACGCCTCCACGCCTACGGCGAAGTCGGTAGATTGGATGCTGAAGAGGTCCTGGAAACCCTCAAGGAAAAAGAGGAGTCTTAGTATTCCTTGCGGTTCTATAAGGTTAGAGAGAAACTTCACAGCCCTTTACGTAAACCCGCCTTCCACTATGTTTCGGGCAACACACTTTAGAAGACCCCAAAAAAAGAGAAAGGTAAAAGCACTTCTAACAGCAAGTTCCGGAAACTTACGAGCTGCCCCGAAACCGCGGAGAGACAAAAATGCAGTTCCTGAATCCTGCCGCGTTTTACCTACTCGGAGCCATCCCGATTGTGGTGGCACTCCACTTTCTGAAGCTGCGCCGCCACACCCATCTCGTTCCCAGTATTATGCTCTGGCACTCCACCGACGAGGACCGACGAGCGAACGTCCCTTTCCAGCGGCTGCGTAACCTACTACTCCCAATACTACAGGTACTATTTCTCTTGCTGGTGACCTTCAGCGCAGCGCGTCCAGCATTGCATAGACCCGGATTTATGCCGGGACGTGCAATTTTCATCGTCGATAATTCCGCGAGTATGCTATCAACAGAGACCGGAGAAGAACGGCTGGATTTGGCAAAACAGGCGGCACGAAGGCATATAGAAGATGTTTCCGCCGGGGGCGGGATGATGCTCATGGTGACGAGTGCCACCGAAACGGACGCTTATATCCGAGAAGCCTTTACGACAGATACAGCGAAACTCCGCAGTGCCATAGAAAATATCCCGCAAAGCCATATCCCACGCAATCTCCATCCCGCCTTTGATGCCGCAGCGCGCTATGTAGAATCCGCACAGGACAAAATTTTCCTGATTAGTGATAGCTTTGAAAACTTGCCCGAGACTTCGCTACCGGTTTATAAAATCGGTGTCGGCAGTGATGCTGAGAACATCGGCATCGTCCATTTCAGCGTCGAAACCGTCGGAGATCAATACGAGGTGTTGGCGAGTATTCAGAATTTCACGGACACCCTTAGAGAAGTAGAGGTTGAATTGGCGGTTGAAAACGCCGCATTCGATAGTAAACCGGTATCTATCCCTTCAAAGGAGACGAAGTCGGTCGTGTTTGAAGGTGAGTCGGAAGGTTTAGTAGAGAAGGTTATTAGCGTCCATCTTCTGGTAGAAGACGATTTCACGCTGGATAACAGTGCCGCTGCTGTCTTGTCCGATGTATCGCGACTCCGCATCTTACTTGTGAGCGATAACGAAAATTCTGTGCTCCCCGCGCTTTTAGCGGCGTACGGGGAACATGTAGACCTCCATCAGGTTGCCCCCGCAGATTACCTCGGCACCGGCGATGCCGATATAGCAATTTTCGATGGCAGCACACCCCCCGGACGCGAGGCTTTGGCGCGTTCTGCTGATGCTGCCCCCGGAACACATCTGATTTTTATCAATCCCGGTAACGACTTACCGTTCATCGGAGAAGCGGAGAGTGACGCTAAAGAAGTCACAACACCGGTGCGCGTTATTGAAACGGCTGAGACACATCCGCTTATGACAAACGTATCGCTACAAGAGGTACAGGTACTTAAATCGATAACCCGAACATTGCCACGCTCAGGACGTTCACTCGTTGAAACAGAGGAAGGGACGTTGATATGGGTAGCACAAGCGTCGGGTCGTCAGTTTCTCG
Organism: Candidatus Poribacteria bacterium; assembly: GCA_007571355.1. GTDB lineage: Bacteria > Poribacteria > WGA-4E > WGA-4E > WGA-3G > WGA-3G. The sequence continues at coordinate 7,201 of RKRO01000361.1, forward strand.
TTTTTGAGTTTGATGCATTCAACCCAGAAGTCTCTGACTTCGCGATGGCGATTCCAGATGCTCCGCTGTTTGTCTATCAGGCTTTGGCGCGATTTGAATCGGGAACGGCAATGCTTCGCCCCCTCGTCTTTGCGGACGGGCAGACGCGATACGCATTCAAGACTGGCGAACCCATAAGGATTACATCCATCGCCGAAGGTGCTGCACTTCACATCGAAAAACCCGATAAAAAAACGGTTAAAGTGGCAGATTCCGTATTCACTGAGACCGATCAGGTCGGTGTTTATACCCTCTATGCCGATGATAGACTGCTTAAGCAATTCACGGTTAATTTACTCAACGCGGATACATCAGCACGCTCACATGCCGCATCGACAGCCGCGACAGACACACCAACATCCATAGAAAACGGATTTCAACCGATGACACAAGAGGTGTGGCGGATCCCCGCACTCATCGCATGTATACTGCTACTATTGGAGTGGGGGTTTTATCATCGGGAGGGTGTGTCTCTTCGCGGCAGACTGTTGTCTAAAGGTGCTGCTATGAAAGCAACCGCCTAAATCCCCTTATCAAAGGGACTTGGCGGAGTTATTCGGTTTCTTCGATCGCTAAAATTCCCAGGATCCGTTCCACCAAAATATTACTCGGCATTGCCCCTGAAAAGGCACCGGCAATCTCTCCATCTCTGAATACGATATAGGCCGGTGTGCCGCGGATGTTATACCCGCGTGTTTTCTGAGGTTGCGTGTTGACATCTAATTTCGCGAAGGTAAAGGTATCTCGATATGCTAATGCGACGGCTGTGACCACAGGCTTCATCAGTATACAGTATATTCAGAACTCGGATTTAAATTCTACGACGATCGGGCGTTCGGAACTGAGAACGATGTCGTCAAAAGTTTCGTCGGTAACTTCAAACGGGATCCCGGATGTTTGTCCGAGATAGCTCCCTGCAAGCACCAAGTCTAAAATATTGACGGTACCGTCCGTATTGATGTCGGGGTTGGGCACCTGATTTTCGCTAGGCATCTCGCCAAAGTGTGAGGCGATGAATGTCAGGTCGAGTATATTCACAAAACCGTCGGTGTTGACATCGGCTGCACGCCGAGCATCAAAATCCGCGGCTTTGGCGTAACTCGTTGTCCAAAAACCGCACGCCAAGCTTAGCGTTAGCAACGAACAGACTAATTTTTTCATGTGTTTCTTTCCGCTACCGGATTTGCGAAGGGCGGGGTTTCAAACCGCGCCTGCAAAGAGATTTAAACCGCTTAATTTATGGCATTGAGGACAGTCTGGACGAATTTGGCTTTCGGTGTTTCACCTGCAAAACGTCTAACTTCCTTCCCATCTTTGAATGAAGTCATATTGAGTAAACCATAGAAATGTAGTAAAATAGTAGAAGAAAAGGCGATACTTTACGTTCCTTTATTTTCACTTTTGATATCTTCTTAC
>RKRO01000048.1 GCA_007571355.1 Candidatus Poribacteria bacterium
GGTTCATAATGTCTTAGGTACAAGCCTTGATAAATGCGTTAAATAGTTTCGCCCCGTGCTCCTCAAATTCTGGTTTTTTGAGCATCCGTTCTGGGTGATATTGTACACCAAGTACAAACTTCTTTGATGGATTCTCTATTGCCTCAATGACACCATCTGATGATCGCGCCGTGACAACGAATCCATCGCCAATATCTTTCACGGATTGGTGATGGCTTGAATTGATTTTGGTGCTGTTTTCATCTGTAATTTGGTTTAGCAAACTCCTCGGTTGAATCTCAATATCATGCCAAGAATCTCCATGTTTCACTTTATGGGGTAGGTGATCTGAAAATTGGGCAGGGATATCTTGATAAAGGTTCCCGCGAGTTACAACGCTCATCACTTGGATGCCGCGGCAGATACCCAAAATAGGGATGTCCGCGTCCAACGCGTCTCGGCACAGCCATATCTCTAAGGCATCACGTGACCTGCTCACCCCCCTGACAGCCAGATGTCGTTCCTCAAAGTAGAGGGCTGGGTTAATGTCTCCACCCCCTGGCAACAGAAGCCCATCAATGGCTGCAAGGTATTCACGAATAGAAGCACGATGTTCTTGAACGGTTCTGCCAAATGAACGAAATAGAAGTGGGTCTCCTTTGAATGCCTTGATTGCATTGGTATAGTTTTCTATATCACGGGTTTCTGACTTGTAGGTGATTCCAATAATTGGGGCCATATATAAATCGTCCTTTCTGAAGTTGTATTTCTGTCGGAAATTTCCGCGGTTTTTAGGCAGTAGAGGCATTTGAATATCTACCATTTTTTAGTCCGTAGGTTGGGTTGAACAGAACTGAGAAAGCAGATGTGGCGGTTCCAAATATATCCTTCACACGCAACATATTCCCAACCTACGATACTAACCGAACTGGGTAAATCAGATAGCGTTATTCAGATGCAGCCTGAATAAATGCCTCGAAGAGTTTACGTCTGTGTTCGAGAAAATCCGGATTCTCCAGCATCCGTTCTGGATGATATTGCACCCCAAGCACAAACCGTTTTGACGGGTTTTCCATCGCCTCAATCGTACCGTCTGCCCTGCAACGTGCTGTCACAACAAATTCAGCACCTCTATCGTTCACGGCTTGGTGATGTGAAGAATTAACTTCATCTATCTCTTTCCCGACAATCTCCATTAATCGACTGTCTTTTATCTCAATTTCATGCCGTGAATCCTCATTATCTACCTGTGTATGTATAAGGGCATCTTGTCGGTATTCTTCGTGGATATCCTGGTACAGGTTGCCACCCATTGCGACACTCATCACCTGAATTCCGCGGCAGATACCCAAAACCGGAAGATCGTCTTCTATCGCCTTTCGACAGAGTGGTATCTCCAATTCGTCGCGGGCTTCGTTAACAAACTTAAGGGTTGGATGGTAGGGCTCACCGAAATTATCAGGATGGATGTCGCCACCACCCGTCAGCAAAAGGCCATCAATACCATCAAACGCATCTACCGATATACCCGGATACAACGTACGAGGTATGCCCCCAAACTGATTAATGGCATCGATATAGTTATTAGAAGGATCATCTTGAATATCGTCGCTAAATGTGACACCAATAATAGGTTTCATCTATAACCGTCTCCTTTCATTTTTCTTAAATTATACCCCATTTTGACAGCTGATAACAACCTTCTCTTAACAGGACGCAGTTAACAACCCTTCGTGAAACAGAAAGTGATTCATTAAAGCAGCTCTCAACTGCGGACTGATAACTGGAAGGTTTTCGCAAAAAACCGTACGGATAACCTTTAAATCACATTTGCATTACAACGAGATGCGTGGTATAATTAGCATATAACGATTATGCGAAACAACGAAGCCACCGAAACAACACTATCTATTATAGAAGACGCCGCGCCGATACTCACCTGTTATTATGGCGATGTCACAAACTCGCCGTCTTTGCATCCGGTCTATACGCCGGATGGACAGGTCGTAACAGTCGACGAGACCTTCGGACAGGCGTATCCACCAGGAATATGTTTCTCGCTCGGCACCGTCAGCGGCGGGCAGTATAATAGACACGTATCCTCCCGAAAATGGGTAACAGCTTCGGAGGGGTTTTCTATCGACTCAACGTGGGAGGATGTCAACGGGCCGGTCCTCGTAGAAACGTATCGGGTAGAAGTTCACCCTCGACAGGATGAAGTGCAGATCGTGGATATAAAAATCTCGCTACACGCATCGAATCGTTCGCTCGAATTGACAGGTGATGTCGGGCTGGGTTACCATGCTGTCGAAATGGAACACCGCAAGGCCGTAGACGCAGACACACGAATGGGGGAATCAGAAGTGAACGGGAAAGTGTCCGCATGGGGAACGCTCTCCGGTCTCACGGCTGCTCAGCAAACACCTGTCGGTGTCGCTATTTTCCCGCATCCAGCAAACGGTGAGACGACCTTCTTTGCTGAGGACGTAGCGTTCGGATACCTCTTCGCACAAGCCGCACCTTTCGTCGTAAGCACCGTAAGGG
>RKRO01000349.1 GCA_007571355.1 Candidatus Poribacteria bacterium
GATTTTACCCCGCGCGAGCGGTAGCCTTTGTATTATTTTAGGCAGTCAATTGGTTTTATTATGTTCGTATATTGTTAATTAAGACGCAATACCGCTAAATAAGTTTAACAAACTATCCATAATTGCGTTTCACAAACCCTTCAAGTAAGCCCTTTAGGAGTTACACAATTTTCCCGTAATGCCTCCGCATCAAGGACTCCTGGCGAGGTAATAAATCTCGCCAGCAAGGGAGTTGCATAAGGTTATTTAGCTTCTTCAATGCGTCGAATCGCTTTCTCTGCTGCACGACGCACAGCTTTAGAATTATCTTTGAGTGCCTGCGTTAATCCAGTGATAGCGGCGGGTGACTTTGTTTGCATCTCACCCAATTCATCAGCGGCGTTACGTCGTACCTCTGCAGCTGTATCTTGCAGTGCCATAAGGAGTGGTTTCACAATTATTTCTCCGGAGTTTCCTTTCTTTATGAGGTCTTCACCGATTTCCCCAAGCACATCAACGGCGTGTCCACGGGTATTTGCTGATTGGTTGTTCGTAAGCACATCTGTCAACAGCGGCGTAACCATTGTAGCATTCCCGCTACCGAGTTTAATCAACACATCTTCGGCCCGGTTTCGGATAGATTTAGAATTGTCGGATAATGCGCCTATCAACGCTGCGAATGTTTCAGTCGAAGCGGCTCGTATATCAGACAACTCATTTATCGCGTTTGTTCGGACTTTTGTTGAATTGTCATTGAGCCCGGCAATTAAAGCATCGCGTATGGCGTGATGTTCTTGTCCATTTTCTGCCAACACTTCGCCGATTCTTCCTAAGACATCAAGTACGGCACTGCGTGCTTCCGATGAACCTCTCGTCCGTACTTCAATAAGTGCTGGGACAACAAAAGTGAGGGCTTCAGCGGATGTCGGACGAATATCATCTAATTCCTCAAGTGCTTCGCGGTAAACATCTTCAGAAACGTCTGTCAGTGCTCCTGCTAAACCGATGGCGGCGGCATCATAATTCCTGCCTGCTTTTCGCTCCTGTTCGCCGATTTCGCCCAAGGCTTCAACCGCGCGTTCGCGTACCCGTTTAGACGAATCTTGGAGCATAACAACGAGCGCAGCGGTCCCCGAATTCCCAATTTCTTCAAGGAAATCCACATAGTGACGTTTCGCTGCATTAGATTCATCCATCAAAGTTGGGACAATTTGCGCCAATAGTTGGGATCGCCATTTCGCTTGAATCCGCTTACGTTCGGCTTTGAGTGTATCAAGATCCTCAGCGAGTTGGGAGAGACCGCCGTTTTGTGCTTCCGCTGTTGCGCTGTGAAACTGGAGCAGTTGTCCGATCCCCCAACCGAGGAGTAGACTTGCAACAATTGTTAGCCCCCAAAACCATCGTTTAGTGTCTGCATTCGGTATCAATTTTTCTTTAACCACCTCGTTTCCTCCTTATCGTATGATAACCCAACTTGCTACCGATATGATTTCAGACCCACGGAGCCCTTTTTTCGCAAGCAGCTTTCATTTTTGCGAAAAGTTTGGTATGCGCCTTGTTATTTCTCAGCTCGAAGCGGCACAACCTAACAGGTTATGCGGCAAAAGGCAACTTGCGTTAGGGTCGTCCGGTGAGACCAATCAGGAACAAAACTAATTCTCCATGGACCAAATGTAGAATGGAAGGTGTTTGGCAAATGCTTCAAGCGGAGTCTCCGCCGATGAGAGTACTATTTCAAACAATATTTCAGTATTCTCTACTGAAATCCATGTCAGTGATGGTGCGATCTCTTTGGAACTGACAAGCACCTTATCAGCAGGGGGTGCCCCTTTTTGGATTTCCAAAGCCCGCGCGACATTCAGTTGTGCAAACGCGACGAGGGTTTTAGGTATCTGCTTTAAGTGGGACAGCTGCGCATCATTTTTAGCTGCATCAACGCGTCTACAGACCTCTTCCTCTGAGAATCCGAGCAGAAACAGCCCATTTACATCGCTATAGTAGATGCTCGAATCGACCCCTGACACCGTCGTGCCGTTGTAATCCGTTTGTGAAATAGAGACATTTTGTAGATTAGACAGACTATTGCCAATCTGGGTCCATTTCATCCGATTCGTTGGATGAAAAATAAGGGTGCCCCCCGTCTCAACACCATCCGCGGTAAAATAAAAATTGCCATCAAATTCGAGATTAATGTTTTCCAAGGCTTGCGGATCGAACTTCATGAAGTCAGGAACAGACAAAGCAATCTCGCCTGTTAATCCGGTCATAACATCCGCTTCAAGATTAAGGTTCAGCAGCCCCTCGAAAAGAGAGATGACTGCGTAAATGTTATTATTCGCGCTTTTATCTATCTCATCGCGGATTAATTCCCAGACGCTTTCCAAAATGCTGGGTGCTATGGCAACAAACAGATCGTCCGCTGCAGAGAGTGCGTTTGGTGTCTTCAGTGTTGCTCCCTTTTTCAGAAACCGCCCGATTTCATTGTCGGGTAGATTCGGGTCAAATTCAGCAGCGGCCTGAAAAAGTGGTCCGGTTTCAAGCAGATTGAGTCGTGCAAAGAACGACTGAAAAATAGCAAACCGTTCTCGGTTGGCATCATCCAGATCATTGACCAAAGTCAAAGCGTGTGGAACATCGGCGAACACAGTGGCGATTCCGGCTCCTAATTGCTTTGATGCCTCGGTGAATGCTTGGTTTTTTCGGATAGAGGGTGCGTCTTTGCGGAAGGTATCCATCAATTTTTCAAAAGCCCCTTCACCTGCGCCAAGCACGAGAAAATCTCCTACGAACCCGTATTTGACAACATTCTTGTCTATTTTCATCATATTGTAGGAAGCACGTCGGTACACACCTGCATTCGGATGCCAGGTGTTTTCACTGGACATGCCTATCAATCCTTCAAGGATCTTGGTAAAACGTTGGAGTTCACCGAGGTTACCACCGGAATGTATGACGAGTCCAATTTGCGGTGCGTTTGTCTGATCTAACCATACCGCCAATGCGGTACGGTAGCCGACCGTCTCAAGGACACTCAGCAGATCTGTACTCAAGACCCCTTGTGCCATCATAACCCCTTGCTGTATCTCCTGCCAGTCTGGAACAATATTGGGTAACAGGGCAAGTGTTTTTTCCCAATTTTCTGATGCCTCAATTTCACTGTAGACTTCATCTATATCCTGGAGCTGCAGGTAGAGGACACATTCTTTCGGCATGAAGTCTGTAACACTCGCTGCATGCGCGAAAGAGGCTGTCAAGCATAGTAGAACCAGACTGCAAGTTTTGAGGGGGCCGCGCAGGCCGCACCAAAAATCTGTTACTTTTGACTGAATAGCACATTGACTGTTTTTTTGTAAAAATTTAGGTTTCATCAAAGACCTCCATATTTTAGGGCAGTCGAATATCGTCAACGAGTGCCTGTACATCATCCGGTGGTGGCGGTGTTAAAGCTGCTACACCGATAGAGACAATGAAATTGAGTACCATGCCGAGCGTTCCGATCCCTTCAGGTGAAATGCCCCACCACCAATGTTCTGGTGTGTTCATTTCGGGATTGATAAATTTGAAAAAGATAATATACGCTGCAGTAAAAGTGATACCGACAATCATGCCGCTGACAGCACCGGCTTTGTTCATTCGCTTAGAAAAGATGCCCATGACAATGGCGGGGAAAAACGAACTTGCCGCGAGCCCGAAGGCGAATGCAACAACTTGCCCTACAAATCCGGGTGGATGAATCCCAAAATACCCAGCGATACAGACAGCGACACCTGCTGCGATGCGCGCAGCGGTTAGCTCCTGTTTCTCTGACAATTCGGGTGCGAGGCTCCCTTTAAGTAAATCGTGCGCAATTGCCGTAGAAATCACCAGTAATAAACCGGCAGCTGTTGATAATGCCGCTGCCAACCCGCCCGCAGCAACTAATCCGACAACCCAATTCGGAAGTTTCGCAATTTCAGGATTCGCCAGCACCATGATGTCTGGATCAATCGTAAGTTCATTCGCGACATCAGACTTTTCTCCTCGGTATTGGATGCGCCCATCGCCGTTTGTATCCTTAAACTCAATCAATCCTGTTGCCTCCCAATTCTTAAACCACTCCGGTACATCCTCATATCTGACATCTGTTAGTTCACCATTCTGTTCATATCTGACAGTTTTGAGGAGATTCGTTCGGGCAAATACAGCGACTGCTGGTGCAGTGGTATAAAGAATAGCAATGAAAAGCAATGCCCATCCGGCTGAAATCCGTGCCTCGGAAACTTTTCGGACGGTATAGAATCGGATAATCACGTGCGGAAGTCCGGCTGTTCCTAACATCAATGCTGCGGTGATAAAAAAGACATCAATAGTGCTTTTAGTTCCGTCCGTATATAAGTTAAATCCGAGTTCCTCGCTCAAGCCGTTAAGTCGATCAAGCAGATATAGCCCTGACCCATCTGCCACTTTTCCCATCAATCCAAGTTGAGGGATCGCGTTGCCTGTAATGAGGATAGAAATGAAAATAGCAGGCACGAGAAACGCAAAAATCAGTACACAGTATTGGGCAACCTGTGTGTACGTAATGCCTTTCATACCGCCCAGCACGGCATAAAAGAACACAATTCCCATACCGATTAGGACACCGGTTTCAACATTAACACTCAGGAACCGGGAAAACACAATACCGACCCCCCGCATCTGTCCGGCTACGTAGGTAAAGGACACAAAAATCGCGCAGACCACCGCTACAATGCGCGCCAATTGTGAGTAATACCGATCGCCTACGAAATCGGGGACAGTATACTTACCGAATTTGCGGAGATAGGGTGCCAATAACAATGCCAGTAGCACGTAGCCGCCTGTCCATCCGAGTAGATAAACGGAACCGTCGCGCCCCATAAACGAGATAAGCCCTGCCATTGAGATGAAAGAGGCGGCACTCATCCAATCTGCTGCTGTCGCCATGCCGTTGACAACCGGATGCACGTTGCTTCCTGCAACATAGAAATCGCCTGTAGAACGTGCTTTCGACCAGAGCGCGACACCGATATACAAAGCGAAGGAGAGTGCGACCATCACAAATGTCCATGCTTGTACGTTCATGATTGTTCTGCGCCCTCCGTATCTTCTTGTTGCGCATATCTTTTTTCCAGACGATTCATCAACCATGCATAGACGAAGATGAGTTCAACAAAAATCCAGATGGATGCCTGTTGCGCGAAATAGAAACCGAGTCGGTATCCCCAGAATTGAATCTTGTCGAGTTGTTCGACGAATACAATTGAACAGAGATACGAGGTGATAAACCAAATCCACAATAAAATAGCGAGGTATTGCAGATTTTTTCGCCAATACGCCTTAATTTTTGCAGATGTCTCCATAAGTTGTCCTCCACCATTTACCATTAATTTGTAAACCTTAAAGGGAATTCAGAAACTCATATTAAACCGTATCAGAGAACGGTGTTTCTGTCAATAATTGTCAGGAAACATCAACCGCTCGACATGCTCAATCAAAATGTGCAACACTTTAATATGGATTTCCTGTATGCGATCAGCTGTATCACCGGGGGCAATCATATATATATCACAGTGTTGTTTAAGACACCCACCATCACCACCGAGTAGCCCGAACACCTGCAGCCCGCGCGATTTTGCCACTTCAGCTGCACGCACAACATTTTCAGATTTTCCGCTGGTCGAGAGTGCTACGAGTAGGTCACCCGGATGTCCGAGTGCCGATAGTGGACGTGCGAAGACCTCTGTGAAGCCGAAATCGTTTGCGGTACACGTAATATGTCCGGCATCGCTGAGTGCGATCACCGGAAGCGGAGTTCGCGCATCTCGAAACTTTCCGGTGCATTCCTCGGCGAAATGGACAGCATCACACAAACTACCGCCATTCCCACACGTGAAGATCCTGCCTTGCCGTTCAAACACGTTTCGCATCATCTCTGCTGTCTCCGCAATGGTTGCGATATTCTCAGGATTTCGGATAAACCGATCAAGTACGTCCTGTGCCTCTAACAACGCATCGCGAATGCTATGCAAAATGTCCATTATATTTCTTCTCTTTCCAACGATGTAGTTATTGTTAATATCGCTAAATTCGGAAAATTTCGCCTAACTTTCCACCGAGGACACGTCCGGCACCCAAGAGACACGCAATTAGGATTAACATCCCTACGACACCCAATGCGCTCGCCGTATATGCCCCGTGATCGGGACGTTGCGAAAGCGACCAAATCGCTTTTGTAATTGGATAGTACTTATCCTGCATCGCCAAGATTAAACTATCACTAACCTCTAACATAGAAAATGAGAACACGAGAATCGCACCGGCAAGGATATTCGCTACAACCAAGGGTAACGTTATTTTATACAAGGTACGGATCGGTGTCGCTCCGTTTTGCGATGCCTCTTCGTACGTCACGCTCGTCTGTTGAAGTCCAGCGTAGATAGAGCGCAACATATATGGCAACCGTCGTACCGCATAACTAATAATTAGAAGGAACGTCGGGTTCTTTCGAGGGTCTATGACAGAAACGAGTCCATCAGGAAAATACTTCAGTAGAAGCGTCGTATCCGCGAAGCTGCCCATATACCCGAACGCTATTGCAACCCCCGGCAATGCCAACGGTAACATGGCAACCGCATCCAATAGATTTTGGAACGGGAGCCGTTTCCGGGTTAACAAGTATGATACCACGATACCAACCAAAAGTGCCAACAGTGTGCTGAAAACGCTATATTTCAGACTGTTAAGGATACTCGGCAGTGTATCGTCATGTGTGAACGTCTCAACATAATGTGCGAAGGTCCACGATTCCGGCAGTACGCTCAATCGCCACTGGCTTGCATCTGGCGTTAAGGAGACCAGGATGACACTGATATGGGGTAACAGCGCCACAAACGTCAACCCCCCGATAAAGAGGTAGATAATGGTCCGCATACCCCATTTGGCATCCGTTTCGCGTGAAGTCACGTGTCCTCTACCGAGCATCTCATAGTGCTTACTGCCTGTCCACCGCTTCGAGACATAAAAAGCCAATGCTGTTAGCACAATAATTAGGACAACGAGGGCGTATCCCATCGGATTTGTGTTCGCCTCGGTGACTTGGTTGAAGATTCGCACCGAAATCACGTTACGGTATTCAAAAATCAGCGGCGTGCCGAGATCCGTAAATGCCCAAATAAAGACGAGAATTGCACCCGCGAAATACCCCGGCATCATCAACGGCAATGTTATTTGACGGAAAACTTGGAACCGCGATGCACCCATATTCTCGGCGGCTTCCTCTAAACTCGGATCAACGTTTGCCAGTGCAGCGACGATGTTAAGATACATGATCGGATACAAGTGCAACGTTGATAACATCACCACACCCCAGAAGCCGCCAGCGAACCAATCAATGGTTTCAGCGATATCCATCAGATTGAGTTTGATGAGGAGCATGTTGATGCTTCCAAAATTACCGAAAAACTGCTTCATCCCAATTGCACCCACAAAGGGGGGCATAATCATCGGGATTAGGATAATAGAGCGTAACATATTGCGTCCAGGGTACCGATACCGCGTCAAGAAATAGGCGAGTGGAAGGCTGATGATACTCGTCACTATCGTGACCATTAGACCGACATAGAAACTGTTTACGACCAATTCTCGGATATTCGGGTCGGTCACCATCAGTTTGAAGTAGGTAAACGTGAACTTATTTTCTATCCAGAACGCCTCTTTGAAAACATAGAGGAGCGGGTAAATCAGAAAAACGATGAAAAACAGCGTCGTCAATCCCAGAACAACCGTGATTGAAGGCGTTAAATCGTATTTTCGTTTAATTTTCTCCATTAAAGACAAGCGACTTTGCGTACTCATGGGCATCGCCCGGCGATCCAACATCTTTTTCTCCTACGCTCTGATTTTTCACCCGCTTCACTTTTGCAATATCGGAATCTGCGGGATCCTCTCTTAATTATACCGTATACGCTGCCGAATTGCATATATTTTTTCAATGTAACGCCAGTTTGATGAATCCTTTCGGAGGTGTTGCGGGTTCTATGTTCGCAGCACAGCAGCGTGAATTGTAGCACAAACTTCATAGTTTGTGCAGCATAAGACCTCAATGAACAGTAGACGTTACATACGTACAACATTTATCAAACTCACGTTCAATGTAGCATAAATTTTTAGGGTGTGCTATACTTCTCACAAAACACTACGCGTGAAAACCTTTATCGTAAAGCCAGTAATTATGGAAACACATCACATAGAAGCGAGGTCCCTCTGATTCCCCCTGCTTGCGGGGGGGGAAGGGGGCTATCCTTGTCCAAGTGTGCATTTATTTTCGGATGTTACTGTATTGTGTTCCCATTGCACGCGCCACACAGGAGAAAATAGCTACATGCATACAGACATAACAACCAAGCAAAACATTGCCAACGCCCTCAAAGACTTCGATAACCCACAAACACTGCGGGCAGCCGCCACCCACTTCTTGAATACCCTCGGCTACCGCAGCCAACTGGTTGGAAACGACAACATAGACCGGATCAGGTTCGAACGGTTTATAGAAACCGCTTTGGCAACCGCAAACCCCGCTCAGAACCTACGCGTCGAAGACTGGCAATCCTTC
>RKRO01000585.1 GCA_007571355.1 Candidatus Poribacteria bacterium
ACGTCACCGTGAACGCTGTCGCGCCCGCGTTTACTCGGACACCGCTTGCGGATGTGCTTTTACAACGCAAAGAATTTTACGAGGATGTTGTCCGCCGTATTCCGATGGGGCGTGTCGGTGAGGTGGACGAGGTCGTCGGTGCCGTGCTGTTTTTAGCATCAGATGCCGCGAACTGGGTAACCGGGCAAACCATTGCCGTTGATGGCGGTTGGGTGGCATGGTAATTTTTTAGGACTTACACAAGTTGCTCTTTTGTAGCATAACCTGTTAGGTTGTGTCCCGAGATCGTCTGTGTTTTTTGAGAGTTTGCCCTCTAACGGAGTGTCATATCGCCCAAATTGCGTAAATCCTGTTTTTATTTTTGAGGGTTTCGCTTTAAGTAATGACACCGTCCCATCTTGTCGGGTTTTGTTACGCTCTCCCCGACCTACAATTACAAGATGTATAGATCGAGGTTTAAAACTCTGCCTACAAGCGTCTTCTTGGAAAGGTAGCAACTGGGGATATCAAGAATGTGAGGGGGAGCAAGATGAGTATCAGTGTCGGGATGGTAGGTTTAGGAATGTTCGGCCCGTCGTTTATCCAATCGTATAAGGCGCATCCGGATGTGCATCGGCTTGCGTTGTGTGATTTACGCGAGGACAGACTCTCAAAATGGGCAAAACAGTTTGAGATTTCGGAGACGTATTCAAGCCTTGATGAGATCTGCAAATCGGATTTAGATGCGCTTGTGATTATCACCCAGCATTGGATGCACGCGCCACAAGCGATTCAGGCGATGGAAGCGGGAAAGCACGTTTATACTGCCGTGCCTGCTGCTGCATCGTTGGATGAATGTGAGCAGCTTGTCAGAACCGTTGAACGGACGGGCATGATCTATATGAACGGGGAGACGAGTTATTTCCGTCCAGAGACGGTTTTCTGTCGCCAGAAGGCGGCGGAGGGTGCATTTGGGGAATTTGTTCATTGCCGTGCCGAGTACTTTCACGATATGGACCACGGACTCTACGATGTGGCGAAGAATCGATGGGGCGCGCAGTTCGGACGCGATAAGACTGGTGGTATTCCAATGTACTACCCGACGCATTCAACCTGTTTCCCGATCTCTGTGATGAAGGCACACGCAACATCGGTTTCAGCACAAGGGTATATCTATCCAAACGACGATTGGTTTCGGACAGATACTATTCACAAAAACCCGTTTTCCAATGAGGTCGGGCTGTTCACAATGAGCAATGGTGCGACGATGCAAATCTGTGAATTCCGGCGGATTGGACACCCAGGTTCCGAACGCGTCAGCGGTATCTATGGGACAGAGGGCAGTTACGAGCAGAGTCTCGCGGGGTGTGTTTGGGCGAGTAAAAATGCGAGAGAAATTGTTCAACCTTCAAGAGAGCATGAATACTTACCGGAAGCACTCGCGGCGGACCTCGGTGGCCATGGCGGTTCGCATGCGTATCTTGTGCATGAGTTTGTGGATGCTGTCAATCGCCAGCGCCTGCCGCGTGTCAATGTTTGGGAAGCAGTTCGGTACTGTGCTCCCGGGTTTGTTGCCCACGAATCCGCGCTACGTGATGGTGAATTGCTCCCGATTCCGGATTGGGGAAATGCTCCAGAGCAGGACATTTCGTTTTAAGTCTATCTTATCGATTTTGATGTTTTTCAAACTATAGTTGTTTGATAATTCACTGAATATCACTTTGAAAGTGATGAAGGAGAAATAAAAGATGAAAACCACGGTTGCAAGGTTAAAGGTGTTATGTGTCAGTTTCATGGTTATGAGTCTGATGTTTGTAGGTATCAGTTCTGCTGAAATTGACTTTGAAACTTGCGTCGGAATGTGGCTTTTTAATGAGGGGAGTGGTACGGTCGCTGCAGATTCCTCTGGGAAGGGCAATAACGGTACAATCCATGGTAGTGCGGAATGGGTTGATGGCATGTTTGGGAGTGCTTTGAGTTTCGACGGTTCGGATGATTACGTCGAAATTGCGCACGATGAATCTTTAAACGTTGGCGGCGGACACACGATTGCGCTTTGGTTTAAATTAGGTGCGGTTCCCTCTGGTGGCATGGGTGTTTTGACCAAAGATGACTGGGCCCCTGGGTTTTGGTGGGATGCGAATATTATCCGGCATCACACGCATGACCCGGCGGCTACGCTTCATTATGTAGATGCCGCTTGGGAGCCAGATACAGACTGGCATCATGTTGCTGTTACTTGGGATGGTGAAGCGTTTGGTGTATATCTGGACGCTGAGGAGATTGGTTCTGGTGTAAATGGTGCAAACATAGGAAGGAATCCACTAACTGATAAACCGTTTTTAATAGGCATCTATTTAGAAACTGGGCAGCATGGTCAGTGGGGTGCGTTTCTCGGTGCAATTGTTGACGACGTTGCTGTCTTCAATACAGCGTTGAGCGGTAATGATATTGCAATGCTCATGACGGATGGATTAGGTACAACAACTGATGTTGAACCTTCAGGTAAGTTGACAACGACCTGGGCTGCCATTAAAGCTGATTAATCTGCTTCTGCATCCGTACCGTTTCCAAAATGTGGGCATTTACACGGGATGCCCACCCAGCATTAAAAATTAGGTTTGCTTTTTATTACATTTTCCGGTATACTATATTATTTAAAGCGTTTCTGATGGTGGACCCTCTGCAATATGGGCTTGCAAGTTTCGCCTAAATAGAAGCAATCGGATATTAATTAAGTTGAGGTAATTATTAAGGAGTATAGGATGGCTATTGAATACGCGGGTGCTTACGATGCATCGGCAATCCCGCCGGATATTGCCCGCGAAATTGAAATTTATGAGATTCAACTCGGTCGGTTCCAAGCCGGGCAGGTGGAAGAGGCCACCTTTACCGAATTTAGACTCCGGCGCGGGGTTTACGGGCAGCGCGATGATAGATCGCAGATGATTCGTGTCAAAATCCCGTTTGGCGGACTTACAGCGGCACAGCTCGAAATGCTCGCGGATGTTGCCGAAGAATTTTCGGATAACATCATTCATATTACGACGCGTCAAGATGTGCAATACCACTACGTGGATATTAATACCACACCGGAACTGATGCGTCGGCTCGCCAGTGTTGACATTACCACGAAAGAGGCGTGTGGCAATGTTGTGCGAAACGTTACAGCATGCCCTCTCAGCGGTGTGTGCCAAGATGAGACGTTTGATGTAACGCCCTATTCTAAGGCACTGTCAGCGTTCCTCTTGGGGCACCCGGATGCGCAGGATTTTGGTCGCAAGTTCAAAATCGCGTTTTCTGGATGTGAAGAGCACGCTTGCGGTTTGGCAAATATGCATGACATCGGTGCAGTCGCTGCCGTTAAAGAGGTGGACGGTGAAGTCAAACGCGGTTTTAAACTCTATGTCGGGGGCGGTCTCGGTGCAGTCCCGCATCAAGCGAAGGTCTTTGATGAATTTGTTCCGGCAGAGGAACTCCTCCCGATTTCGCAATCCATTTGCAGGGTCTTCACCCGTTTAGGCGAACGGAGGAATCGGAATAAGGCGCGCCTGAAATTCGTTATTGCCAAGTACGGCATTGAGGAATTTCGCAAACAGGTGCTTGAAGATCGGGAAACGTTACGGCATGACCCCGAATGGACAGCCTATTTGGACAATTTAGATGCCTACGATGAAAGCCCGCTCAAGGCACCGACGCAGCTCAACGGAGCCTCTACACCCGAAGGGTTTGAAGAGTGGTATGCCTCCAATGTGCGGTTGCAGAGTCAACCCGGCTACGCGTTTGTGACAATTACGCTTCCGCTTGGGGATATTACTGCAGACCAGACGCGGGCTTTGGCAGATATTTCTCGGAAATATGTGAAAGACACGATCCGTGCCACAGTGGAGCAGAACATCGTTCTTCGTTGGGTAACGCTGATGGATCTCCCTGCACTCTATCGCGAGCTGAAAGAGATCGGTCTCGGCGATCCGGGTGCAGAGTCTATGGTTGATATTACCGCTTGCCCCGGCACTGATTCTTGCAAACTCGGTGTTTCTTCTTCAAGGGGGTTGGCAGCGCATCTGCGAAGCCATTTCATTGAAACCGGTGTGCAGAATGAGATCAAAGACTTCCGGATTAAGATTAGCGGATGCCCGAACTCATGCGGACAGCATCACATTGCGAATATTGGCTTCTTTGGCTCTTCAAAACGAGTGGGAGGGCATATCGCGCCTGTCTACCTGGTGCTACTCGGTGGACACATGATTGAAAACGCCAGTTCTTATGGACTTGCCACTGGAAAAATCCACGGCAGATATATTCCAAAGTTCATTGAGGAGTTAACCGGTAAGTACACGGCGGAACGCAATGCGGAGGAGACCTTTACCGATTACGTCGGACGGCTCGGTAAAGTGGAGATCAAAAAGATCTTGTCCCAGTACGATCAGATTCCTCCGTACGAGGAAGCACCTGAATTCTATATTGATACGGGTGACACGAAAGACTACCAACTCAAGACTGGTGTCGGTGAGTGTGCTGGAGAGGTGATTGCACTTGTCTCTATGAAGTTGGAAGAAGCGGATCGACTCATCTACGAATCCGGTTTGAACCTGGAAAAGGGTGAATATGAAGATTCCGCGGAACTGGCTTTTGATGCAATGATCAGAGCTACAGACGGACTTCTGACAACGGTAGGTTTGCAATATATTGACGACGCGACCACTGTCAACGAATTCCGCACCCATTTCTTTGATCCCGGTAACTTCTTCGCAGGATTCGGAGCACATCTCTTTAAGGCCACGGAAGAAGATAGTTCTACTTTCGACCACGAATTGGCACACCGTCGGGTTGAAGAAGCGACACTCTTCGTAGAAGAATCGCATAACGTGTATAATCGTATGCGCATCAAGGAAGAGGAAGAGGAGCAGAGCCGTCGTAAAACGCGTCGCTCTCGAACCGCACGGAAACCGAGGATCGTCAAGGAGACGAAACCGGTTGAGGAAATCGTGGATAGCCTTGATCTCAAAGGTGTGGCTTGCCCGTTCAACTATGTGCAAGCAAAAGTCCGCTTGGAGACGATGGACATCGGTCAGCTCCTTGAGGTTACCATTGATGCCGGTGAACCCATTGAGAACGTACCGGTGAGTCTCACCAACGATGGGCATGAGGTTGTTGATACCAAGAAGGTTGGAAAACATT
Organism: Candidatus Poribacteria bacterium; assembly: GCA_007571355.1. Taxonomy (GTDB): domain Bacteria; phylum Poribacteria; class WGA-4E; order WGA-4E; family WGA-3G; genus WGA-3G. The sequence continues at coordinate 5,161 of RKRO01000585.1, forward strand.
ACCGCCTTACCGTTCGAAAGGGTGAGTAGATCTAAGGTTGTGTTTTATCGGAACTCAGTTTCACAAGAAGGCGGTTGCCGCCCGCGCCTGAAACGGGCGGGTCAGGCAATCGCTTTTTTTAGCCACCAGAGGTTCCCAAGGAGAAATGAATTAGTCAATAATGCGTGACGTACATCCACGCCAGGTAGAATTCTACCGTACCTCTGATGGACAAGAACCCTTCTCCGAATGGTTGCTATCAATTCAAGATCAAAGCACACAAGATCGGATTTTGGCACGTCTTGAACGACTTGAGTCCGGAAATTTTGGCAATTATAGATCTGTTGGTAGCGGTGTCTTTGAACTGCGTCTTGACTTCGGGCCAGGGTACCGAATCTATTTTGGACAGGTAGGCAACACAATTGTTCTATTGCTCTGTGGCGGTGACAAATCCACACAGCCGCGCGATATTGAGCGCGCAAAAACTTATTGGTTGAAATACAAGGAGAAACACTAATGCGAAAAATGCGAACCTTGCGGGAGTATCTCATCGAGCGTCTTGCCAACAAAGAAAGGACGATCGGTTATCTTCGGGCGATCCTTGACGACTATCAAATTCATGGGGAACGGACTGTGGTTTTAAGAGCACTCCAAACCGTTGTTAAAGCACAAGGTGGAGTTCCCAAGTTGGCAAAGCAGGTCGATATGGCCCCTGAAATGCTTTCAAAACTGCTATCCAACGAGGATACGCCTCTAATTGACGCACTTGGCATCGTTCTTAAAGCACTCGGTTATCAACTTTCGATTGCACCGGTAGAAAACGAAAATCCTAACCTTGAAGCCGATACTTTGCAAACCGCGCAGGTAGCAGAGAGACCCACCGCGCCGCAATAAAAATTGACTTTTCCGCAAACTTGCGCTATACTAAAGAAGCAGTATACCTACGGGGAAATAGATGGCAACAATCGTTAAACATAACCAGACAGGCAAACGTTATTGCCTGCTCGGTGCGGGGTTTGGAGTCTTTCAATCCTCGAAACCGAACATGCTTCTCGGAAATTTGATGGCTGATGTGGAAGAAGGCGAGTACGCATTGGTTTGCGTCTGCAATAGCAAAGGTGAAATTTTCTGGTTAGAGGCGACACAAGTTACCGTTGTTAGCATCGATGGACAGAATGTGCAAGAACTCGCAGCAGAATAGATACGTCTTAGTGTTTTCATAGAGAATAGGCATCCTTAACTGCCTTGTCACTCACTGACGAAAGGAATTTTTTAGCAGAATGGATTTACAGCAAATTAACGTCAAGGTTTTCACAACCGAAGATAGCACAATCAACTACACGAACTTCATCAAGGTCTTTAACCGCTGGATGGAGGAAGCAGATTCAGATGATTATCTGAACTATGCCGACTACTCACATGTTGATGCGGGCCCGGGTGTATTGTTGATTTTAAAACAGGCAAACTATAGTATTGACAACGCTTACCATGAGCACGGTTTCCTCTACAACCGGAAGCATGTCCTCGAAGGCGATAACAGTGCTAAGATTCGTCAGGCACTCGCTGAGGTGCTCTCGAAATGTGAACAACTTGAGGCATCGGCAGAGTTGGAAAATGCAGTGCATTTCAGCGGTGCAGATCTCTTGTTTATGATAAACAACCGTCAGATCGCCCCGAATACATCGGAAACAGCAGAAGCCGTTCAGGCGGACCTGACCCCTGTCCTACAACAGATGTATGGCAATAACGACTTCACGGTGGCGCGCATCTCCGACGACGCGCGCGAAAGGTTCGCCTTGCGAATCTCAGCGAATTCGGATAAACCGATTTCAGAACTTCTTGCCAATCTCGGAGGCTAAGATGTTTAACTTCAGTAACGAACAGATTGAACGCTACAGTCGACACATTATTCTCAAAGAGGTTGGGGGGATGGGGCAGACGCGCCTGTTGGAATCAAAAGTGCTGCTCATCGGAGCCGGAGGCCTTGGTTCCCCTGTGGGTGTCTACCTCGCCGCGGCAGGGGTCGGCACACTCGGTATCATTGACGATGATGTGGTTGATCTCAGTAATTTACAACGTCAGATTTTGCACGGCACCAGCGATATCGGCATCCCGAAGACAAAATCCGCAGAAGCCACTATTGCCGAGATGAACCCAGATGTCAAAGTGGTGTCTTACAATGAACGAATTACCTCCGAAAACGCCTTCCAAATTCTGGAACAGTATGACCTGATTGTGGATGGCTGCGATAACCTGCCGACGCGTTATCTCCTCAACGATGCCTCCGTTATGCTCGGAAAACCGATTGTTCACGGCAGCATCTTCCAGTTTGAAGGACAAGTTACTGTTTTCTATCCGGGTAAAGGTCCCTGTTATCGGTGTCTCTATCCCGAACCGCCGCCAGCGGGAATGGTACCGAGTTGTCAAGAAGCAGGGGTTTTTGGTGTCCTTCCTGGCATCATCGGCACCATCCAGGCTGTTGAAGCCATTAAAATTCTTTTAGACATCGGTGAGTCCTTAATCGGAACGCTGCTGCTTTTTGACGCGTTAACGATGAGTTTCAACAAGTTGAAACTCCGCCAAGATAGCAATTGCCCGCTGTGCGGCGAAAACCCGACGATCCATGAATTGATTGATTACGAAGAATTCTGTCAAGTGCAGTGGTAAGTGCTAATATGCTTAGGTAGTGTTTACATTGTTAAAGTTTTTGACATTTTTTGTACGTTTTGATAGACTCTATGGTATGAAAACGAAACAGATAGAAATCCGTGAAGACCTTCCGCTGCTAATTTCTGAGGCTGCTTGGGGGCGTATTCTTCCGTTTCTGCAAACACTGCGAAACATCTATGTGGGTAACCCTGAAGCGTGCCGAAGGTTTCTCTCCGCTATCGTCTGGATCACCAAAGAAGGTGCGACGTGGCGGTCACTCCCGAAAGCCTACGGGTATTGGAACAGTATCTATCGCCGTTTTGGGCGGTGGTGTGATGCGGGCGTCTTTGAAAAACTTCATGAACATTTCACGCGGCGAGTGAAGTCTCTGTGCTGCTCCTTGATTCAACAGGTGTGCGTGCCCATGCTTCGGCAGCGGGTGCCCCGAAAAAAAAAACGGCGGTCAAGCTAATGAGGCTCTCGGTCGAAGTCGTGGGGGTTTTACAACGAAACTTAATGCGGCGGTGTCTGCGGACTTTCTCCCCTTGCGTTTTACCTTGACAGCCGGACAACGGCATGATGTCACGCAAGGTCCGGCGTTGATAGCGGGCTACCGTTGTAAGTCTGTTGTCGCGGATGCTGCCTATGACTCAGACGCTTTTCGGGCAGCGATTACGGACGAAGGGGCTGAAGCCGTGATTCGCCCTCGCAAAAGTCGCGTTGAAGATCGTCCGTATGCTAAAGAAGTCTATAAACTTCGCAACGTCGTAGAGCGTTTTTTTCACCGC
>RKRO01000045.1 GCA_007571355.1 Candidatus Poribacteria bacterium
GTCTCATGTATGTCTCCTGCAATGGATTTTAAGGATTTGGTGAATTAAAATGGCTATTTTAATCTTGATTATATCCGAGTGGATGTCCATTAATTTAACGCTATTAAATAGAGAATCGGAACGAATTATTTGTATTTTCCGCTAGCGCATCTACTATAAAACTGAGCAGTCAACTACAATCATCTGCGGTCTTCGTTCTTCCAATTCATCACCTCGCGTACGGTTCCAATAGGAGACTTTTTGCGCAAGGCTATTAGTTGATCGTAAGCTTCCTTAGTCTTAACTTGCGCAACATCATGAGGTGGGACCCTTATCGCCACTATTCTACCTCTGTTGGTTATGGAAAAACTCTCACCGTTCTCAACGCGTTTGAGAAGCCTTGACGAATGCGTCTTTGCTTCATAAATGCCTATTTCATTCATGGTTTGTTTAATGCTCCTTGTCAGAGTGATAGGTGGATTTTAAGAGCACGTCCGTAAGTCCTTAAAATGTTACACCAGTGTAACATTTGCTGCAGATTAATTATCGGCATAAACCCAGTCACTGTAAAGGTTTAGCGGCAATTTGCTTTTGGTTGGAAAAAAATAATTTTGCAAAAAGTGTAACATTTATAAGAACGGGTTATTTGCGTCGTAATAGTATGCCGGTTCCTCTACAGAGGTTTGACTGTCCTTTGTTAAGCGTACGGGTGCGGAGAACTGCTCAATGATCTCTTTTTGCGAGAGCCATTCACATGCCAATTCGAGGGCGAGTTCGCGTTTGCCGAAATGCATATAGATGTCGGTTATCGTGCGTTCGTCGCTTGATTCTTCCAAAAAATCGAGGAGGGGCTTGAACAACGTTTGCAGATTGTCTTCGAGATACATATCTACCTGCTCAAGTGCGTCGCGAAGCAGTGCTTCGTCTTTCGGTTTGTCTATTAGGTCTGTGAAAACAGCATTGAAAAAAGACGGATTGTGTTCGAGTGCTTGATAGATGACCTTCCGTCTCGGGGTTTCACCGTGCATGAGGGTCTCAATCCGTGCCAACCCTCTCACGAGGTATGTTAGGTAGAGGAAGGTATAATTGAGGTCTTGTTTGAGATGGAACCACTTTTCGGCTTTTGCGAGTATTGCTGTTGCCTCGGCGGCGGCGTTGAAGAGTTGGGAATGCATATCGCGTTCGGCGACTTGCAAGTAGGATGGATCGCCGACGCTGAAATTCGCATCTCCATCTACAGCGAAAAGACTGTCTTTAGAAAAGAGGACGCGACTCTCGGCGAGAACTGAATGCAGGGTACTCCCTTGTAATGTCCGTTCCAACAACTTCCGATAATCGCTGCGGGTATAGAGTTGGACCCGGATCGAGGTACCTTCCTCGCTTAATTGGAACTGCCGCTGCTTGAATTTTGTTCCGTCCCGGAGAATTAGGGTTATGTGAGCGATTGTCTTTTCCCAAACGTTGGCTTCAGCGAGGTTGCTGGTGAGGATCGCTGCGAGGATGTACCGATCCTGTTCGAGCGTATCTGTTATACTTTCGACAGCACTTTGGATTTGCGCGTGAATATCCGCTTTCAGACGCACCTGAATTTGTTTAGTATCCGTTCCATCATAATAGTAAGCAGGTTCCTCCACGGCAATTTGGCTTTTTGCAGTGAGTTTCAGTGGCATTGCGACCTGCTTGATGATCCCTTTCCATGTCAACCATTGGCAGACCAGATCCAGCGATTCTTCATCAAAATCTGGGAAGCCTTCACTGTCGTGCAACCCGCGGCCTAAGTCGGTGTTCAATTCGGTAAGCGTTCGCGGCACTTTCTGTTCGGCAAGATAGTTCAGAACGGGTTGGAAAATAAATAGGTGTTCATCGAGGTAACTGTTAATTGCATCGAGTGTGTCCTGAATAACCGTCTCGTTCTTTTCACAATTAATAAAATCTGTATAAACGCGGTTAAAGAAATTGGGGTTGTAGCGGCGTGCGGGCTGGATAACCTCGCGTGCCGGGATTTCATTGTTCAGAAGTACCTCTATGCGTGCCAACCCCTGTACGACACTTAGGAGCGATAGGAAACAGGTGAGGTAGTCTTTATTGACGTAAAACTGTTTTTCTGCATAGACGAGACTCGGTAAAGTGCTGGCGATGACGTTGAGGAGTTGGAACTGTTTATCGCGTTCGCCGATATTATTGAGGCTCGCGTTTTTGTCGTACCACTCTTGGATGGAGGCATCTCGTGAAAAGAGGAGCGTGCTGTGCGAAAAATAGGAGTGCATGAAAGAGCCTTGTTGCGCACTCTCTATTGACTGCTTAAATGCGTTACGTGGCGTTATTCGGGCATGAATATTTACGCCGTTTTCGACGAGTGAGAAGAAAGGTTGCGTTGGGCGGATCGCGTCTCTACCGATGAGTTCGACATCGAGATCCGATTTCTCCCATACTTGCGCGTAAGAGAAGCTGCCAGCGACAATAGCGGCGAGAATATAAGGGTCCTTTTCAACCTTCGCGATGAGTGCATCCACGGCTTCGTGGTAC
>RKRO01000113.1 GCA_007571355.1 Candidatus Poribacteria bacterium
GTGAAGTCTATATTGCGACCAGAGCCGCTTACGAGTTGGGGCTGAAGGCAGGTTATGAAGCAGGACCCCGGAACCATGCCCTTAGCGGTCCGTATCGGTTAGCGTTGTTGCCAGAAGTTGAAGAACAGATTCACGCCGAGATAACAGATCTATTAGATAGTTTAAAAGATTCATAAGGAGAGTTCCGACACTCTAAGGCGTGTTTGCTACTTCAAAATCACCATCTTGCGCAGGAACGACACATTGTCCGTCTTGAGTTGATAAAAATAAACACCACTTGCCACGCGTTCACCACCATCATTTGTGCCGTCCCAATAAGCTGCACGACTCCTACTCGTGTAGTAGCCTTCCCGCTGATAATCGAGATGAAGTTGGCGGACGATACTGCCGCGGGCGTCATAGATGGTAATCTGCACATTACTCGGATTTGCTAAATGATAGGGGATCCATGTCTCTGGATTGAATGGGTTCGGATAGTTCGCAAGCAGTGCTGTTTTTTCTGGGATTAGTGATGCTAAGAGGCGTTGAAGGTTCGCGATGCCGCGTTGGAAGACGATGGAACCGTCATTTTCAAGTGCCGCTTGCACCATCCATGCCCGTATCGTTGCAGCATCCAATTCTTGTATACCCTCAAGGGTCAGCATAGAGGGTGCAGCTGCGAGGTTCGATTCGCCCAAATGTGATGCGACAAGGATGAGGTCTAAGATACTGATAACACCATCACCATTGATATCAACGGCTGAGTTGGTAGGCGCAGTTTCGCCAAATTGCCTTGCAACAAGCACCATATCCTGGATATTCACCTGTCCATCTCGGTTTACATCTCCTGTAGTGAGCTGTCCTTCTATCGCAATGACGATCTCGGGCAGTCTAGCGGGGATAGACTCACCCGTGATAGCAGCAAGTTGAAAGTTTTCGAGTTTCAACTGCGTTTGTCCAGCTGTTTTTGCTGTGAATGCCACTGACAACAGAGTGCCTCTGCCGCTGACCCCAGTTTCGCTGAGCCTCGCCGAACTGAGTTTGGTAATTTTGCCGGTCGCGTTATCAATGCTGCCTCCCTGGAAGAAGGTTGCGCTTCCCTCGGGATTGAGGAAATCCCCCTCGCTCACTTCAACCGCTTCAAGCATTGTTGGATCAAAAGCAATATCAAATTGCCACCCTGCTAAATTGTGGATGTTTCCTATATAGAGGTCAAGGGTAAATGTATCGCCGACATGAATGACAGGTTTGGAGAAAGTGTATTCCATACGCGGGTCTACGGATACCGAATACGCAGTGCCTTCTTCAAAGGCTAAAAAGCTCTGCCAGAGTCCTTTTTCGTCCTGCCGTCTTTGAATAGCAACCAGCAAAAAGTTCGCACCTTGTTTCAGCGTAACCGGAACAACTGTTCCATGTCCACTGATAGAAGTAAACCCTGCTTCACCTTCAGCCACAGCCTCTCCATTCAACCAGACCTCTCCAACCCAGGCAGCACCGAAAAACAGGTGTGTCTCCTGCTGACGAGGCGAAAACACTTGAACCGAGCCGTAAGCAACAGGGGGGGATATACTGCCTTCTATCAGTCCAATAGCGTTTGCCATGTCGTCTATATTATTATGGTCTGTTGGGGATATTTTGTGGGATTTCCATACACTGTCTCCAACGGGTGCCCCTTGCGTTGCCCCTTGTGAGGCAATTTTAAACTCCGTTACTTCGCCATCACTCATTGCTGAAAGTGAATCTATCGCATGAATATCCTCAACATCACCCAGCTCTGTACCCTCAGGTACGTCTAACGGTGCGATCACCCACAACCAGGGGCCCTCAATATTCGGACCCGGCTTCACTGAAGAACCCGGATTCAATGAGTCCATGCGAGTTGTCAGTTCAGGCAGTCCGTCTAAAGGCGAAAAATCATGTATATTGTTGCGCTCCAGATTAACCCATTTGAGATTCGTTAGCCCTGATAACGCTGATATATCGGATATATTGTTGCGCTCCAGATTAACCCATTTGAGATTCGTTAGCCCTGATAACGCTGATATATCGGATATATTGCATGTTCGGAGATTTAACCAGGTTAGGTTTGTTAATCCCGCTAAAGGGGATATATTCGATAAATCTCTATTCTCTGCAAGGCCCAGACGCGTCAAATTCGTTAAGCCTGCTAAGGCTGAGAGATCTGCGCCCGATACACTGCAGTTACGAAGATAGAGTTCTTTCAAATTTGGGGCACCCTTCAGTGGTGATAGATCTGGGTCGCCGCCACACAGATCTATATGTTCGAGTTTAATCAACGGGGACAAATCAGATAACGGATCATTCCAAGATAGGAGCGTTTTCAGGTTTTCTAGTCCTGCCAGAGGTGAAAGGTCAGATATTCTTCCAGTACTTATGTTGATGTGTTCCAAGTTTGTTAATCCCATGAGAGGTGTGAGATCTGAAACCGAACTACCGCCAATATCTAATGACCTTAACTCACGTAATCCCGCGATGGGGGACAGGTCAGATATGTTCTCGTTATGTTTAAGCCATAGGTTATGCATGTTTGTTGCAAACTCAAGCCCTGTCAAATCACTGATACCTTTGGAATCTGCCAATCGACCCAAACTATCCAAAGTTGCCATCTCCTCCGCTGTAATTGGGGTACCCGATGCTTTGCCGAGTGCTTCTTCAAGGACCGCCCGCAAGTTCATATCCGGAATGTAAACAGCTTCTCCTGGAATGCGTTCTGTCTGATCGTCAACAGGTTGTCCTGCACTTTTCTCTGGAAAATCTAATGCAAAGATTACTTCGCTGAATTGCTCTGTCCACGTATCGCGTTTCATCGTGCCATTTTCTAAGACCAACAACCCTAAGTTTTTCAAACCCATATTCTTGCGAATCTTCTGGAGAAACGTCTCGGTTTCCAAACCGACCGCTGCGGCAGCGTGCGCCGCATCAAGCGGTCTCCAAAACGCCTCGTAGAACCGTTGCACAGGTTCAATCCCTCCGAATACATCACCTGCTGCTTCAAGTGCCTGCCGGTAACGATCAGTGTCTTCATTTACGAGCGCATCCATCGTTGCTTTCTCCACATACAACCGCAACGCTCGGTCTTTGTTATAAGGCGGATTCAGATCTTTCTCAACAACACCACGCACCTCATCTTCAAACGTTTTCATCCCCTCTGTGTGGCATCCGATACACGAGAGTCCATTGCGGACAGTTGGATCACTTGCTGCAGGATTGGAAACGATCTTTATGGGTGCTTCATCAAGCCGCCTACCGCCAGCATCTGACAGATAGTACGCTTGTAAGCCGTTGGGGAGGTTGAAGATTACCTCACCGCCATCGTGTGTGAAAGACAGCGGGTGGGTAAAGACATTCTGTGTACCGACACTCCCCGCAAAGTCGTAACTTTTCCAATACGCGCCGTAGCGTGAAGTGTGCCGTTCAACAACCCGATTGTGATTGGAAACACCGGAATTGTTGAAACCCGCACGCCAGACACGTCGTCCAGCGGCGTTTCGGATATTTTCAACAACATTCACCTCAAGCCGTGCCTCTAACTCTTGATCCGTTTGTGGAAGATCCAGAATATCGTTGTAGAGCGGGGGCAAGGCGGCTGTTGCGATAAACCAATCCACATGAACAAACGGCACCTCACAGTCCATTTTTTGGCGCAGTGTTATCAGTCTGTCACGCAGCTGCTTCTGTGTTGGAGCCAGAAACTGAATCTGGTACGGATAGACCTGCTCAATTTGTGTCCATCTGTTGGTTCCGATCTCCCATTCGTAGTCTCGGAGGTCAATATAGAAAATCGTTTCTCTTGAGTCGATGGGTTGTGGCGGTTTAATGTCGCGTCCCCAGGAGAGACTATTCACGAGTTTCGAGAGTGCGCGTTGATAGGCGTGGAGTGCCTCAGTCGTCTCGCCAGCGTTATAGAGATGTGTGATTGTAAAATAACGTGCGAAGGTACGGTCAAAGGGATGCAGCGAGTTGACGTGCTTTTCAATGCTCTCAAGCATTTCTCTGGGGGTAATGAAGGTGCTGTCCGTTTCGGAGATGTCTTCCCAATTCGGCGCGCCTGCTTGAATCCAATCTCTGATCGTCCGAATCGCTGCATCGGAAAGTTGGGGTTGACCCAGGGGCATGCGTTTCGCAGGATCGTTTGTCAGAAGTCTCCTATAGAGTTCGGATTCACGCGGTTTCCCCGGTACAACTCCGCCAGTTTCTATGAGTGCTGTGTGCTCAATGATGATTTCCTCAGTAAACGCGCCATGTTTTCCATGGCAGTTGAGGCAACTTTGTTCAAAAATAGCGGATGCCTGTTGTGCAAGGTTCTCTTGTGCGTTGGCACTGTAAAAGTTGCCCAAAATGAGGGTCAATATGGAAGCGAATGTAATAAATATTTTCCAGTTTTTCATGTGTTTTTCTCCTTTGAGAGGTTTATCTGTACCCCAACCTAAGATTGACGAAGTATTCGTCTATTCAAAGGCATTTACGACAGCAACCAAATCTAAGACGTTGACTGCGTCATCGCCACTGATAGCGACGAGTGATACTATTTTTTTAAGAAGATCTCGCCATCCAAATCTGGAAGGGTGTGTTGTGTGCTGGTGATGCCACTCGCGACACCAGAGACTTGTTCCGGTAAACGGATCTCCTGTTCCTTTCCACTACGATTGTAGACCGCCCAGCCGTTGGTGAATTCGCGGATAAATAAGCCTTCAACCGTATGTCCTTTACTATTATGATAAAGTCGCGCCTTCTCACCCACAGGACGACCGAGCGGGGCATCATAGAAGTCATACCAATAGTGTTGGTGGTTGTGATGATGCGATTTACCCTCTCTGTGGGTTCTCTCATGTCCAGACCAGGGCTCGTATTCATGTTCATGGATTGTGCCCCGGATGCCGCTAACGTAGCAGACGTAGCCATCTGAGTGTGTCAAGCCCAAAGTCGTAATGACGCGCATCATTTGCTCGTTACGCGGGGAATCCGGCGGCTCAAGCGGTATCCCCTTACCTTCAAGCGCGTTTATTTGCGGTTCACGGAAGTTCTGTTCTGACCATAACAATGTGCTTTCAATTTCTCGGAGTCCATCGTGCGTGTAACCCGTATCGCGTTCGTCCGGAAGAGTTTCCATAAACGTCCCATTGACATAAGGGGCAGAAAGTGGTGCTTTACGTCGTCCCGTATTGACAATAATCAGAAAATCGTCATCAGCAGCCTCACGAATACGACGCACCATAGAGACTCTTGCCGACCGCTCGGCTTCAATACCTCGATAATAGAGGCCTTTGTCATTCTCAAGCGTTGCCTGATCTTCTTCCCATCTATCCAAGAAGATACCGTCGTAGAGACCACATTTAGCGACCGCAATGGCTTTCTGAATGAGGATGTCTTGTACGGCTGGCTGTGTGAAGTCTATCAGGAAGGCTGAAGTCCCAGCGTAAGCTTGAACTCGCTTCCCGTTTTCATCTCTTAGCCAATACGGCGAATCTTCAGGATAATCTCCAAGATCTGCAGCGATGTAGCCGAGACTCACAAGTCTTATAAAGTTAGGGTTTTGTGAAAGAAGATACTCTCTTTTCCAGTGAGCATCGTCTATTTTCCCAAAGAGTCGAAGCCCTTCAGGCGTAGGATGCCATTGCAGATGAAACCCCGGTCCACTCCAAAACAGATCGTGATAGATGAGGGCTTCATCATCAGATAAACTTGGCAGGTTGAGAATATTGCTGCCCGACCACGCTGCAAAGATTGATGGGTAATCCCTATCTTTGATACGCGGTGCGACTGCAAGCCTCGATATATAATCGCCGATCCGAAAATTGCCTTTCATGTTCACAACCGCTAAGTGGTTCAACCCATCAAGAGGTGAAAAATCCTTAATATCATTATTTTGGATCATCAAACTTTTGAGATTGACTAACTCTGTGAGCGGTGAAATATCTTCTATTTCGTTCCGCCAAATTCGTAAACTCTCTAAAAGCGTGAGTGCTGCGAGGGGGTGTAGGTCTGAAATCTGGTTGCCCCCCAAATCAAGGAAACTCAGTTGGGTGAGACCAGACAAAGGAGATATATCCTGAATCTTGTTTTCAATCAGAACAAGTGTCTGTAAATTAGTCGCATGCTCTAAGCCTGTGAGATCGACGATCCCTTTGTATCGCACGTCAAGGACTGTTAAGTATTGAAGATCCGTTGGTGTCATTGGACGGTGTGCTGGAATTTTAAGTGTTGCTCGGATCGCCTGTCGAAGCGCGGTGTCCGGCATCCATTGTGTTCCAGAAAGTCTACGTGAATCCGCTGAGGTATTCGGTGTTGTGTCACTTTCGGAAGTTTGTAAATTGGTACTGCTGCTTTTACTGGGGGTGGCAGCCTGCCCGATTTGATTTCGCAGAGCGGGCCTCGCAACAGTATTGAGAACGACTGGTGCCTCAATAATTTCAATGGTGGGTTCGGACTGTGCCTCGAAACTATACGGCCGCTGAAATCTGGCGAGATATTGATGACTTGCATCGAGCAGCAATATAACCAAAACCGTAGCCGTACCGAGAGCCATCCAGGGCAACAACGGGTGTCCAGTTGGCGGTGCTAAGGGTTTTATGTCAGCAACTTGCCGCATGATGTTTTCAAGTAGGTTACCAGACAATTGCCAGCCGCCAAGCATTTCGTTAATCAAATGTTCGTCTGACGCTTGTAGACGCTCGCGCGCCCGCTGTAGCCGACTCGTAATCGTGTTCACCGATACCCCCAGAAATTTGCCAATTTCCTTCGTGGTCATCTCACCGAGGTAGTAGAGCGTCATCACCGTGCGCTCACTCTCTGGTAATTTTCCCAGAAGTTGCTTGACGATTTCCTGACGACACTCCGTTGCTTCTGCCTCGCGTTGTTCCAATATATAACGCTCATAGGCTAACTTATCCATAGTTTTCACAAACGCGTCCTCCAGCGATTGCATCGCAGGCCTCTTCTTTCGGAGCCAATCGGTGCATAGGTTATTTGTAATGACATACAGCCACCCTGCAAACTGATTGTGATTCTTGAGGGTCGGGAGTTTCTCATAGACTTGAAGGAAGGCATCTTGCGTAATTTCCTCAGCATAGTGGAAGTCGCCGATTTTCCGCCACGCCAAGGCGTGAACACTCTTTTGATATTTTTGAACCAATGTACTAAACGCCTCATCATCGCCAGATAAGACCTTGTGAATCAACTGAACGTCGTCTTTCTCCATCAGAACCTCCGTAGTGAATCAACACAACGACTGAATTTCTACGAATGCGTCATATTACTCCGACACCCGCGGCGTGAGAACCAATGTCATCCGCGCATCTTCAGTTAGATAGCGATTAACAACATCAGCGACATCAGCCGCAGAGACACCAGTGAGTGCGCTTGCCAGCTGCGGTAAAATATCGCCATATCTATATTCAAGCATTCCCCACCATAGTCCAACGTTACCAAGTGCCATAGTTTTTGAGGTGCCTGCAGGCATCTGGGACTTCACGATCTCTATATCCAGGGGCGAGTTGAATTGCATGGAGAGTGACGAGGCAGCCATAACAACCTGCGCATTGTTCTCAGGTTGCTTGAGTCGGTTTATCAACTGTCTAATCCGCTGCTTAACCTTTTCTACATCTGTACTTGGCTTGAGCGAAGCACTGATCTCCAGATAGGTCTGTTCAGGCGTGGCAAGGTCAACGCGACAGAGAGCAAAACCTATCAATTCTTTCAGTTGGGTATCCTGCATGAGTGCTAAGTTCAGGAGTGCATTCGCTATGTACAATGCCGGATAATCTTTATCTGCCGGGTGTGGTATCGCGTAAGTTTCCATGTAGTGGGTTACATTGATATCCCAAGTGGCAGTTTGGTCTTTCGCCGCCTCCGATGTTACTGTTGCTGGCGGAAGTGTTTTTACTGTTAGATTGATAGTTCCGAGTTGTTCTTCCATTACTGGCTGCAGTGTTTCTACCTTAACGCCGCCGATGACACACAAAAGCACTCGATCCGCTTGGACTAAGTGTAGATCTCGGTATTCTTGTAATTCACCCAATTGTGCTGAACGAACATCATCACGCATTGATATGTCGGTTTCACCGTGTCGAAAGACTTGGTTCCATGCGGCCTCTGCCCATTTGTGTGTCGCCAATCTCGCTTCAGTTACGCCAATCTCGGACAAGGCCTTCGGCAGCTCCTCGGCTAAACTTTCCTCTGAAAACGGTAACCCCGAAAGCCATTTTGCGTGTCGTTCCAAGCCTTGCATCCAGTTATCGGTGTCACCCCTGAACGCCAAGCGCATGTTATCAGCCATCGTTTCTGCACTACTTGTTTTGAAATCAATGGGGCCTGTAGTTCGGATTGTCAAGTGTTCAATCAGATGACTCCACTGTGTTTTTGCCTTTCCATCAGCAACAAGTCCAAGGGGCAAATAACTGAAGATAACGACATCCGTGGAACCTTCGACGTAGAGACTGACGACACGGATACCGTTATTTAGTGTAAAACGTGTCATTTCAGG
>RKRO01000204.1 GCA_007571355.1 Candidatus Poribacteria bacterium
AAGTTGACACTTTTAGGGTGTGCAGCACATATTCATGGGTGTGATAAGGATAGGCAGTTGTCTTCTCAGGCATTCTCCCATTCACCCTTCTGAGAGAGGTGATAAGATGTTGAGCCATTTACTTTCGAGTCGTTTGATACAAGCCGGGCTCGCGTTCTTTGTCATAGTTGTCGGGGGCAGCCTGCTCTATAGTTGGCACGACAAACGCACGACTGAGAAAGAGCTGGCACCGCACGACCGATTTTTACAGGGCATCCAACAGAAACAGAACGCGACACGCCCTATAAAAGCGGAAACCGTTGAAAACGCGAACACCGGTACACTTCTAGCGGCACCGGAGGAAAGCATCGCGACGGAGACCGAGACACCCACCGAGTTACCGAGTGACTCAGAATCCGTGGACGCGAGGGAGACGCTCGTACCCGACGATATGGCAACAGCGGAAACCCCCGCGGCAGACGTGCCCGTCTCGCCTTATGGGTTCGGACCTTACCCAGAGGTACCACAGGGATATAGGGCGGTGCAGTGGCCGCGCAGCTCCGCGGAGCATGAGTTGATGATACGCGTCGGGATAAAGCTCTGGAAACAAGGAATAAAAACAGTAGGTTCAAGCAGGGACGGTAGAACTGGGTTAATTTATCCAAACATTCCGGGTATCGTCTATATCGAGTGGGCACAGGATCTACAACCTAATGGCTCTGTGCTACAATATGCTTCAAGATATTCAGGTCCGCCAGAGACAGTCCAAGCCATTCTTAATCAATCCTACAATAGGGAATCGCCATTTCCAGGTATTATCACTGAGAGTGATATTCCCCCAGGAATCAGCGTAATTTCTTACACTGAAGGTGGCATTGATCCTTATGAATTCCTCGAAATAAAAAAGGAGTAACATTATGAAAAGAAAATCGGGTATCGCAATTGTTTTTAGTCTTTTATTTTTTTGTGCTTTTATCGCAATAGCTAAAAATAATTACATTCAAAGAGAAGATGATATTAACGGGGGAGGTCTTATTGGTAAGTACCGAGTTGCAGTGGATAAGCAAGGCCCCCTAACTGCTTCATGCTCAACCGCTGTGTATCGAGGGTCTATATGGCATTTAAGTGCCTCTGCCGATATTAGTAACACCGACCCCAACGTTGAGGGAAGTTATGAAGTTACGGCGAAAGTGCTTTTAGGAGCATCGTTCGTTAATCAGTATGAAGGGACACATTCTGATGGTCGGGGGGAGTATGTAAGTGCAGGTGGGATAATACCAGAGCCTACTATAGATGATGCGGAGGCATATGCAGTCATTACCGGCGGCGGTCATCCGGATGCTGAAGCAGATATTCCATGGTAATGGTAAATTTTTAGCTTTTTTCCGCGACAGCGCTAACCTAATTGTAGCATAAAACACGCTTGTTTTTGCAACTTTTAGGTTAGCGCCTCAACAAAGGAAGATTGCCATCTCTCCAACCCGTTATCTTTTCCGGCATTTTTCCATCAACTTTATGAGAGAGGTGATAAGATGTTGAGCCATTTACTTTCGAGTCGTTTGATACAAGCCGGTATCGTGTTCTGTGTGTTGTGTGTTGTCGGAAGTCTGCTCTATAGTTGGCACGACAAACGCACGACCGAGAAAGCGTTGGCACCGCACGACCAATTTTTGCAGGGGATCCAACAGAAACAGAACGCGGCACGCCCTGCAGAAACGGTGAACGCACCGACAGACACCGAGACATCCAGTCTTGTCAACACGACCCTTGAAACAACGGACACACCGATGCCCGAGGCAACCAAAGCGGAAACAAGAGACGCGACCGAGCTCGCGGCCCTCGCTGATGCGCTCTTACCCAATGATGTCGTTTCAGAGGAAGAAGCACCCACGGAGGAGGTGGCTGTCTCACCTTTTGGATTTGGGCCTTATCCTGAGATACCAATAGGTTATACCACCCGCCACGGAAAAACCGTTTGGCAGTATCCGGGTAGTTTGCCGATGTACAACCAGAGGAATATAGAACTAATTCACCGCGTTATGATCGCATCATGGAATGATGGAGATACCCACTTTATAGGTGCCACTTTCGAAAGAGGTAAAATCTATTTACAATATCCAAATACCATGTATGTTCGGTATACAAGACGTGAACGTTCAAATGGCACAGTTCAACGTCGTATCACATCGTGGACTTCTGGAGAACACAATCAGTCAGCAATAGATCAGATACTGGAAGGCAAAATTCCAATGGGCGTAACTTTAATTGATATGGATTCCGAAGATGTTGGAATAGATCCATATACATTTTTGGGATTGAATGAATAAAGGAGATAGAAATGTTGATTATCAGACGCACAGTCATGTGCACTTTCTTAGTTGCTTTGAGTTTTCTTATGCCTACGAGTTTAGCACACAATCCCACTGTCATAATAGACTCTGAAGTCGGCGGGGCATTTCCCAGCAGACAGTTATTTCTTTCAGATGGGCATTCTGCACATGATTCCATCTCGGCAAATGCCGGTGCTAGAGAGAGACTGAAAATCAGTGGCATAGAAGCGTATGCAAGTGCTTATGTTTCGGCAAGCCAAAAACTCACCTTTCCTGATGGATCTATAGGTATGCCGTACGGACATTGGCAAATATATGCTCAAGTTACAGACGGAGCCTCTCCTGATGAGGATTGCGGTGATTACTCAGGGTACCTATCTAAGGGCGGAACCGACTATACAGATGAGGACATCGTTGGTGATGATCTGGATGACGCAAGTGCTGAAGGGTATGCCGATGTCTACAATCAAATCTCACAGAGTGCTTCTTGTAGTGTATCAATGTAATTTGATAGTAAACCCAAACCTTGATACAGCATTCAAAGAGTTGTCCGAGCACAGACACAATGTGCTCATAAAAGGAAAAAAGAAATGCAAAAGTCGGTATTGACCCATACAAGTTCTTAGGCATAAATAAATGAGAGAATAAAAAAATGATGATTAGATTTCTGTTTTCTTTATTGACAATTTGGTGTGTGTTTTTTCACACACTTTCGCTCATAATCCGATAGGTGATTATGATGTGGTAATTTACGATGACTATATGACTATATGTATACATGGAAGACTCTGCGGAAGTATCAGTATAACAAATGGATATAGCGCGAGCAGCAGTGCCTCTCGGTAATTGTCAATAGTTTTGCCGTAAAGCGGGCGAATCGTTCTACCCGCTAAAAACATAAAACGGAATCGGAAGTTTCCGTAGCATTTTCTGTTTTTCACGGTTTCCCCTTTTTTCGACGCGCCTGTTATTTTCGGATAGCGGGCGCGTTTCTATTATAGCTATCCAGGGCCTGCTTTTCGTGTTAGACCCCGCCGCGGGAACAGGGGAGTGAACGCGGGCGAGGGAACCTCGCCCCTACGATGGCCGCGCTGCCGAGAGGCCAGAAACTACCTTTGACAAAATATTTACACACACCTATAGAAAAGTCTATTGTCAAATTCGGACCCTTATGATACAATGCAACGGACTAAGTTAAAGTACTTCTGACAGGAGAAATATATGAAGATCGATAAAATTGAGTCTTTTTTCATCAGGAACGGCTACGTGATTCGGATTCACACCGATACGGGTATCAGCGGTGTCGGGCAAACCGCTTGCTGGGGCTATCCAGAAGCCGTTGATAGCATCATCAACACGTTTAAGAAACACCTCATCGGGCAGAATCCGCTGCGGATTGAGCATCACTGGCAATACCTCTACCGCATGGGACCGTTTCGCGGGACTGCCCTGAGCGGTGCGATTAGCGCGGTAGACATCGCATTGTGGGACATCAAGGGCAAACATCTCGGAGTCCCAATCTGGGAATTGTTAGGCGGCAATTGCCGTGATAAAATCCGATTACACCTGCTCGGCGGCGGCAGCACCCCAGAAACGATGTTTGAAGCGGCGAAAGCAGCCGTAGCAGAAGGTTTCACAGCACTCAAATTTGATCCGTTGGTCGGAAATTTCCAAGATATGGGAGTCGATCGGCTCGTTAAGACTGCCCGCGATCTCGTCGCAGCGGCACGGGAAGGTGGTGGCCCCGACCTCGACCTCATCGTTGAGGTGCATCGGAAACTGACACCCATGAATAGCATCGTGTTAGAAGCCGCTTTGGCACCGTTTAATCTCTATTTTATTGAAGACCCGATTCAGATAGATACCATCACAACGCAAGCGGAATTAGCGAAACGGATGACAACACCGCTCGCTATCGGGGAACGCAATGTAAGCATCTGGGAATTCCGTGAACTGCTGGAGGCAGGCGGCCCACAATACGTACGTCCGGATGTCGGTCTGGCAGGCGGGATAACGCACTGCAAGAAAATCGCGGCACTCGCTGAAGCGTACCACAGCGCGGTGGTCACGCATAATTTCCTCGGACCGCTGATTACTGCCGCCTCGTTGCACTTAGATACGAGCATCCCGAATTTCATTACACAAGAATATACGAAGTCCGATGAATCCTCAGATTTCGCCGTTTACAAAGTGGCGTATCAACGAGAGGGGGGGTATATTCCGATTCCCGAAATTCCGGGTTTGGGGATTGAACTTGACGATAGTTTAATCGAGCAGAACCTGTATCAACCGATGAATACCGGTACGACACCGCTGCGCGAAGACGGCTCTGTCGCTTATGCGGTGTAACAGCAGTAGTACTCCACAACTTAAGCAGCACAGACACCAAGCCGCAGCGGAGCACTTATCTCTACAGACTCCCTGCAGTTCAAGTGAAAATTTCACTAAGGGATTGTGTCTGTCCTCTTAAAATAAGCACGAAAACCACGCCTGAAACGAAGTAGAAGGCGATTCTTAGGCGACAAACGTTCAACTGCCAAGCTTCGCCGCTTAACCACAAGGAAAGGTGAAAAAATGAATGCCGACGAAAAATATCTCTTCGATCTGAACGGTTATCTTGTGATAAAAAATGTGCTAACGCCTGAAGAGGTCGCACTTGCGAACGAAGCCATAGACAGACACAGCGAGCAGGCACGCATCCGTCCGCGCGATCAGGCACTCGACGGTGGTTCACCAGATCTAAAAGGTAAACAAGGGAGAGGTGAACTCAGCGGTATGCTCCACTGGGAAGAACCGTGGTGCAACCCGTTCCGACACATGCTCACACACCCGACACTCGTCCCTTATCTGAATGTAATATTGGGAAAAGGCTTCCGCATGGATCACCAGATGTTCCTGCTTTCAATGGACAAGGGGGCGGAAGGCTTTATTTTCCATGGATCCTCTGGCCCTGGCTTCGACCCGAACCAATACTACATCTTCCGGAATGGACAGATGCATAACGGATTGACTGTTGTCACCTTCCAGCTGACAGACGTGCCACCCGGAGCAGGCGGGCTAATCGTTATACCGGGGAGCCACAAGAGCAACTATCCGTGTCCACAAGAGATGCGGCTTTACCAGAAACACCAAGAACATATCCGACAGCTCGTCTGCGATGCGGGGGATGTTGTCATCTTCACGGAGGCGGTGACGCATGGCACGTTGCCATGGACAGCTGACCATCCGCGCCGCTCAATTCTGACGCGCTACACTGCAGGCAATATGGCGTACGTCCCTGCATATCCGATCCCGGAATGGGCAAATGAACGCCAGCGCGCTGTCATGGAGCCGCCGTATCACTCTCGATTAAATCGTCCCGTATTAGAAACGTAGGATCGTAGGAGCGAAACCTTCTAAACCCCATGTTTTCCCTCAATTAGGATAAAAAACGCAGCGCGGAATGAAATGGAGCGCGGATCTAAGAAATCAACTCTAAAATACAAACCCGCTCGATTTAACCGCAAGGAAAATTAAAATATGTCTACTTCAACGAGTGCAATTCTCGGCTTAATCTTCTTAGGCCTCGCGAATGCCTCTGTCTTCTTAATGTTTAAGTTATGGGGCTATCCGTTTGACAAGGAGACTCGGACGAGTGCCGCGCCTCCATCTTTGATGATGCTTCACCGACTCATCGGTTATGCGTATGCCATACTCTATGTCTTTATGATGTGGCACATGGTGCCGCGTCTGTGGAATTACCAAGTCGAACTCCCGCCGCGTACCGTGGCACACCTAATGCTCGGCATTACGATCGGTGTGTTGATCCTCGTTAAGATTGCCATTCTCCGATTTTTCCGGCATTTTGAAGAATCCATGCCCTATATTGGCACATGCCTGCTTATCTGCACATACCTATTGATTGGGTTGTCGGTGCCGTTCACCTTCCGTGAAGCAGCGTTGCGAACACAGACAGGGGCATTCAGCGAAGAAGGGATCGCGCGAACCCGTAGGTTACTTGAAAATGCAGGGTTACCAGCGGAAGCACCGCTTGACCAACTTGCATCAAAGCGGAAATTGCGGGAGGGGCAGCACGTTTTACAAGGCAAGTGCGTCGTCTGCCACGATTTACGTACAATTCTCGCGAAACCGCGTACACCCACAGATTGGGTACGTCTCGTTAATCGGATGGCGATAAAACCGATGATCGGCGAACCCATTCATCAGGAAGAAGAATGGACAGTCTCAGCGTACCTCATCGCGATTACGCCGGATATCCAAGTTTCGGTGCGGGAGCAGCGACAAGAACAGATGCGAGCAGATGAAGCGAAAGCGGCTGTCCAAGTTGCAACTGTCGCTATGGAGGTGGAAGCGACAACAGGGATCGCAGCAGTCGCTTACGATGAAGTAGAAGCGAAAGCACTTTTTGAGGACAAATGCTCACAATGTCATCCCTTCACGGATGTTGAAGACTATCCGCCTCGCTCCGAAGAAGAGACAACCGAAGTCATAACACGGATGATAGATATAGGACTTTACCTTGAAGAGGCAGAGATTGAGGTGATCACGCGCTATATTAACGAAAATTACCTGGAACAGTGAATATGCGAAAAACAAAAATTGCTAACTTCAGTCAACTTAAGGACCGCGAACCGGCTTACGCCCTTGTTGCGAATGTCGACCTCGTAATTATCCGTTATGATAACCAAATTTCTGTGCTCTATGGCAGGTGCCATCACCGTGGTGCTTTGCTTGCAGACGGGTACATCGATGGCGAAAACTTGATATGCGGCGTTCATCATTGGGATTACCGATACGATACAGGTATCAGCGAATATCAGAACTCGGAACGTCTCGCCAAATTTAATGTGTGGATAGAAGATGATGCGGTCTACGTTAACGCAGACGAAATTCAGAAGTGGGAGTATCAGAACCCACAACCTTACCATCGAGATGAATATCAAGGTACGTATCAAGATATTCACGGCACACCGGAGGAACCTTACGTTGCCCAAATTCGAGAATTGGCAAGCCACGGCCTCAGTAAAGTTGGGCACCACGGTCAAACCGATGCGATGGGAGTGTTACGCGAGGCCTTACCCAGTTGGGATGCCCTGCAGTTCGTAGTGGCGCAGCTGCACAAAACACCGCATCTTGACGAGGTGCCGGTCGGCACAGCGTTGGTTGTCGGGCCACGGGCGAAAAAACCGCTGAAGTTGGAAATCCCGATTTTTGTTTCCGATATGAGTTTCGGTGCCTTGTCAGCTGAGGCGAAGATCGCATTGGCAAAGGGAGCAGAGATGGCAGGGACAGGTATCTGTTCCGGAGAAGGGGGCATGTTGCTGGCAGAGGCACAGGCAAACGGGCGTTACTTTTACGAACTCGCTTCCGCCCGTTTCGGATTCTCTTATGATAAACTGGAACACGCCCAGGCGTTTCATTTCAAAGGGGGACAAGGGGCGAAAACGGGAACTGGTGGACACCTCCCAGGTAGCAAAGTAACAGAAGATATAGCCGCAGTGCGTGGACTACATCCGGGGGAACCCGCGATTTCACCTGCACGGTTTCCAGATTGGGAGACGCTCGACGATTTCGCAAAATTTGCGGAAGCGGTCCGGAAAGAGACCGGCGGTATCCCGATCGGATTTAAACTCTCGGCACAACACATTGAGAAAGATATTGCGGCTGCACTTCACGTCGGCGTGGATTATATCATCTTGGACGGCAGAGGCGGTGGTACGGGTGCCGCACCGCTCCTATTCCGAGACAACATCTCGGTTCCAACAATGCCTGCCTTGGCGCGAGCACGGAAATACCTCGATGAAACAAACAACAGTGACATCACACTGATTGTCACCGGAGGGTTGAGAACCGCCGCTGATTTCGCAAAAGCGATGGCACTCGGTGCCGACGGCGTTGCGATTGCGAACTCAGCGATGCAAGCAATTGGTTGTATCGGGATGCGTGCCTGTCACACGAATAATTGTCCGGTCGGAATTGCAACACAAAAGGCCAACCTGCGTTCTCGCTTACAGGTACAGATTGCTGCACAACGTCTAAATCGTTTCCTCGAGGCTTCTGTATCCTTGATGCAAGTGTTAGCACGGGCTTGCGGACACAATCATCTGAATCAGTTTAACGTCGACGATTTGACAACTTCAGAGCGAGACATCGCTTATCTAACGGGGGTTAAATATGCTGGAGTTGTGCCGTTGTAAACACACGTGAAGGCAAACATCTCATGAATACTAGCATCACTTACCCGTGTAGGAGGGGTTTCTAACCCCGAATTGATGGATGGATAGTTCTATTTCCACATCACAGAGTTTCTGTCTATCGTAGCACAAACTGTTAGTTTGTGGGTATACAGGCAAATTAACACGATATGCCACACGTGTCCAACTTTTATTAAACTCACGTTATTTAAACTTCATTTATAGTAAAGCCCATCATTATTGAAACACATCACGTCGAAGCGAGGTCCCTCTGATTCCCCCCTGCTTGCGGGGGGGTTAGGGGGGGTATCCTCATAAAAGTGTCCCATTAATTCTCGGATCCGCTATAAACTTCATTTAGTTTGTGCCGTCCGGTTTCACCTGCGCAAGCGGGCTGTAAATGTAGGATACAATTTCAGAAATAGTGTTACAACCGAATCTCTTTGAAAGCCTCTATTTGTGCCGTAATCGCACGCTCTGTCGGGAGGCGTTCTGCACTTGATGCCCCGTAGAACCCCACGACTCCTTCGGTATTTTCCAGAACGTATGTTGCGTCTTCTGGTTCAGCAATAGGCCCCCCGTGGCAGATAACGAGAATCTCGGGGTTAACCCCTTTTGCGGCATCGTGGATGGCTTGGACCCGTTTGGCGGCATCCTCAAGCGTGAGAGCGGTTTGTGCACCGATAGAGCCTTTTGTTGTGAGCCCCATGTGTGCGACGAGGATATCCGCGCCTGCATCCGCCATCTGCTCCGCTTCAGATTCGTTGAACGCGTAGGGTGTCGTGAGCATCCCCATCTGATGTGCTGTCCGGATCATCTCTACCTCGGGCCCGTATCCCATATCAGTTTCTTCAAGCAGTTGACGGAACGTGCCATCAATTAGCCCCACCGTCGGGAAGTTCTGTACGCCTGAGAACCCGATGTCATCTATCTGTGTCAAGAAGACATCCATCAACCGAAACGGATCCGTGCCGCAGACCCCCGCAAGAACGGGTGTATCCGGGACAACCGGTAGCACTTCGCTCGCCATTTCAACGACGATCTGATTCGCGTCGCCATAAGGCATCATACCCGCGAGTGAACCCCTGCCTGCCATTCTGAACCTACCGGAGTTGTAGATAATAATCAAGTCAATGCCGCCAGCTGCTTCACATTTAGCAGAGATACCCGTGCCGGCACCTGCCCCGATGATGGGTTTGCCTGCGTCAATGTTGTTGTGTAGTTGTGCTAAAATCTCTTTACGTTTGAATTTCATGCGTAGCTGTCCTTTACTTCTGAGAATTGGATGTGGTATTATTTGTAGGCATTATAGCAAGTTTTCAATATTAGATATGCAGATTGGCGGTCAATGCTGGGCACCCCCCTCCTCCTTCTCATAGGAGAATTAGAGGGGCATCGCTTCGATGATGGGTTTCAATCATGATGAGCTTTACGATAAAAATCGGGAAAACCGAAACTATTATCATTATTTAACCGAAAACCCTCTTTTTTTAGCATAGAGATAGACCGCCAGCACACCTGCAATAGATCCGAGTGCATCTGCCACCCAATCTGCAAGCGTAGCGTCTCTCCCCGGGACGAATGTCTGATGCCATTCATCACTTGCACCGTAGAGCATAGAGATGACCGCTGCTAGACACCATATCCACTGCGATGGCACCACCGAGGGGGCTGCCTTCACAAATGCCCACGCCAGCAATCCGCCGAGTATCGCGTATTCGATGAAATGGTAGAGCTTATCGATCGTCAGCCACTCAAATTTGGGTGTCGGAAACGGCGGTTGCTCCATAGACGAGATCGCAAAAATGAGTACCATGTACAAGAGGGACGGAACCCAATATTTAAATTTTCCTTGCGGCTTGATGCGGTGCGTCCAAGATTTCACGCTTGTCTCCGTAGACCGGGGAAATAACCGAAAACTATTTCAAGGCACTCAGAATTGCATCCACGTCGTAGACGCAGCCGCCCCATGTGCCGCCACCGACCGATTGCAACGCTGCCCAGAGTCGTGTATCGTCTGGTAACGCCTCATCTGGCGAGAGATCCGGTCGCGGTTGTCGTTTCGCCAGCACGCGTTCACCGGCTGCCGCGCTGAATCGCTCGCTGCCCTGTCCGACCAAGTCGATGCGCCCTATGAGTTGATGGGTATCAATTTCTATCTGGATGATGTCGCCGTCGAGGACCTTACCGATAGGACCGCCAGCGAGTGCCTCTGGTCCGACGTGTCCGATACATGCGCCCGTTGAAACACCAGAGAACCGTGCATCCGTTATCAAGGCGATGTTCTTACCGAACGAGAGGTGCTTAAGTGCCGCCGTGAGTTGATACACCTCTTCCATGCCGGTGCCTTGCGGACCGCGACAACACAGCACGATAATGTCCCCCGGTTGGATACGACTTTCACCCTGGCCTTTGAGGGTCTGTATTGCGTCAGATTCTCGGACAAAAACGCGTGCCGGGCCTGTCATCCGGTACACACCATCAGCGTCTACTACGCTCGGATCAATAGCCGTACTTTTGATGACGGATCCTTCCGGGGCAAGGTTGCCGCGCGGAAACGTTACTGTACGCGTCAATCCCGCCGCTTTCGCGGCATCAGGACTTAGGATTACTGCATCAGGCTCGATGCCATCTCGTTCTTTTAGGATGTCGCGGACGCGCGCCCGCCGGTCAGAGGCTGCCCACCAATCGAGGTTACGCCCCAGCGTTTCACCTGTCGCTGTGAGCACGTCTTCGTTGAGGTATCCCAACTCACGTAGATGGAGCATCACCTCTGGTACGCCTCCCGCAAGGAAGACTCGGACTGTCGGATGCCCAACGGGTCCGTTCGGTAGCACATCAACGAGGCGCGGGACACTCTGGTTCACTTCAGTCCAATCGTCTATCGTCGGACGTTGGAGTCCCGCAGCGTGTGCAATCGCGGGGATATGCAATAAGAGATTCGTTGAACCCCCAAACGCTGCATGCACGACCATAGCGTTCCGAATCGCTTCCGGTGTAACGATGTTCCTCATCGTTACACCCTTCGCGGCTAAGTTCACAACAGCACGTGCCGAACGCAGTCCCATATCTGACCAGATGTTCTGACCAGACGGTGCCAATGCCGTATGTGTTAAACTCATTCCCAAGGCTTCACCGACAACCTGTGAAGTCGCCGCGGTTCCCAAGAATTGACAGCCACCGCCTGGGGTTGCACAAGCACGACATCCCATGTCCGCTGCGTCTTGGAGGCTGATCTCACCGTGTGCGAAACGGGCACCGATCGTCTGGATTTTCCCAGCATCCTCGCCTGTGGTAGGCGGCAATGTCACACCCCCCGGAACAAGGACAGCGGGGAGTTCGCGCATGGAGGCGAGTGCCATCATCATGGCAGGCAAGCCTTTATCGCACGTAGCAACGCCGACGACCCCTTTCCGCGTCGGTAGGGAACGGATGAGTCGGCGGAAGATCTGTGCTGCATCGTTGCGATAGGCGAGACTGTCCATCATACCGACGGTGCCTTGCGTGCGTCCGTCACACGGGTCGGAGCAGTAGCCCGCGAACGGAATCGCCGCAAGTTCCTTCAGCTCATGAGCAACCGCCTGCATGAGAAGCCCGACTTCCCAATGTCCGGTGTGATACCCAAGTGCAATAGGACTGCCGTCAGGGGCACGGATACCCCCTTGTGTGCTGAGAATCAGGAATTCCTCTCGTCGCAGCTCCGTCGGTGCCCAACCCATAGCAGCATTGTGGGTCAAGCCAAATACGTCCCCACTCGGTCGATTGAGAAGCATCTCCGCCGTGAGCGGTAAACTGCCTTCTGGCCCCGCGGCATGCGTTTCTATAGCATAGATACCATCATCGCCAGTTTCTAAAATATCAGCATAGTTAATCTGTTTTGCCATATTGTCCTCTCGCCATCAGTCATATAACATTAATTTTTCTCTTCCGAGCCCTCTATTTCCGGTTGCTTGCGGGCGGATAAAACGGGTAAGTGTCATCTGTCGTGTCTTGTGAATGGCAGGGGCGACAGCGTCTGTGAAGTTTGCAGTGAGTGGGTAAGTGTCATCTGTTGTTATAAATGCGAAACGCTACTATATAGTAAAATCTATAATTACCTATACACACCCACTTTCACAAAAGAGGGCGCGTAGGGGCGAGGTTGCCTCGCCCCTCGGAAAAGTGTATACATATTTTCAAAATCTACTATATAACCGAGCGCAAAGTCGAATGTTCGAGCAAACCCTTTCTCAGTGCATCCGATAATAACGGGGAGGAACACAAGCCTATACGTTACACCGACTCCCGGTTTTGGCTATTCTAAAAGGCGAAGAGTCCTCTCAGCTAGTGCCTTTAGGCTTGAATCCCCTGCTTTCTCGGCGAGCCGCAACGCTGTTCGAATATCCTGCTTCGCCTCCTACGTACGATTGAGCCTGGCTTTTGCAACCCCGCGATTGTGGTATGCGTTTCCATAATCAGGATTGAGCCTGATAGCGGTGTCGTAGTCTGCAATAGCCGCAACGTGCTGTCCAAGGTCGTCTTTCGCATTTCCGCGATTGTAGTATGCATCAGTCAAGTCGGGTTTGAGTCTGATAGCGGTGTCGTAGTCTGTGATAGCCGCAACGTGCTGCCCGAGTCTGTATTTCGCAACTCCGCGATTGTAGTATGCTTTAGCATAATCGGGTTTGAGGCGTATTGCGCTATCATAATCTGTGATAGCCGCAACGTGCCGTCCGAGTCTGTATTTCGCGATTCCCCTATTGTAGTATGCTTTAGCATCATCAGGATTGAGTCTGATAGCCGTGTCATAGTCTGCAACAGCCATAACGTGCTGCCCTAAGTTATATTTGGCAAGTCCGCGATTGTAGTATGCCACAGCATTATCGGGTTCAAGACGGATGACGGAACTATAGGCATCAACGGCACCTTGGTAGTCGCCTAAGTCATACTTCTGATTTCCTCTGCTAAAATAGGTCTCTGCAGATACCGTTGGACTGACGCTCGACAAGGAGCTCACACGTTGTGAACGGGTCAGGAGTGCTTTGAGATATTTTGAGGGGATGGCGAAGTTGAGGTTCTGTCCGCCTTCCAGAGACATGTATGAGACCCCGATGACTTCACCGCGGCTGTTGAGCACAGGGCCCCCGGAGCTTCCCGGTGAGATCGGTGCCGTCATCTGCAGGCGTTGATTGGCAGCCCCGCCGCGTTTGCTGCTGATAATGCCATCGGAGAACGTCCCCTCTAACCCTTTCGGATTGCCAGCAACGTAGACCTGGGTGCCGATGTTAACCTGATCGCTATCCCCCAGCCGTAAAGGTTTAATGCCATAAGCCGAGACTTTCAAAAGGGCGAGGTCGTTTGCTTTGTCTGTTGCGGTGACACCTTGGATAGTGTATTTCGTATATGTGCCAACTAACTTTGCGGTGCCGCGTGCAGTGCCTTCAACGACGTGATAGTTGGTTGCGATGAGGTTATTTCGGACGAAGAGCCCGCTGCCGATAGCGACGGTGTCGCCCGTGCTATCCATCATCTCTAAGTAGACAGTGGCAGCGAGGGCCTTTTTCGCGAGCTGCTCTGTGGTTTGTGCGGTGGCAGTCGTTAGCAGGACGCAGCACAACACTGCTATGGGGAGCATATAACGTAGCCACGAAACAGATCTTTGCTGATGTTTCATCCAATGTCTCCTTTTGCGCTGTTATCTTTTCTCAGATGTCTTTTCGGTCGTCACAAATTCTATATCCATAGGTATGAGAAAAAAGGCATACGCAACTCCTTTAAATTGTAAAGGTGGATCTCCGTATCCCCCCGTTTTCGTTTGGTATCATACTTAATTTGCCCCTGGTTCTAATGTCCATCCATTTTCACATTCAACTCTGTCAGATTCTGCAAAGTGCATTGGCACTCTTCCTCAGTTGATCTATAAGATATTTTAGCACATCCCCCGGAAAAATTCAAAATGTTTCCCCCGGTAGCCCTACTCACTTTTAAAGTTTGGCACTCAGTTTCATATCGTGCTGCTTCCACACTGAAAACTCTGTAGCATAGCCTCTTGGGCTGTGCGTGTATAGAACGCAAACTAACAGTGGACACTACAAAAGAGAAAACTATATGCCCCCTACCGGTAGGTGAAGTTTCCTAACCTCGCCGATGTCCAGAGTTATCGTTTTGTGTGATGGCAGTTCTTGAATAACTTCACGGCTCGTTTGCGAATGATGCATCTGTTCCACCTCCATGTCGTGTCTATTTCCCGTTGTGTTGAGAGATGAGTTTTATAACTTCGGCTCTGCCTGCTTTGACTTCTGCCTCCTCTACCTCAAGTTTCAACATAGCGAGTATCCCTTTCGTTATCAGCCAGTTCACTTTTGCGCCATCTATCGCTGTGCTACCCATATTATTCCGGAGTGTCGTATCTGCGCCGTGTTCCAAGAGGAGCTTCACTGCCTCAATGCGCCCGAGGAAAGCTGCCGCATGCAGTGCCGTTCCACCGTCCCGACTTTTCGCATTGACATCTGCGCCGTGTTCCAGGAGCCATGTTACAATTTCCGTATGCCCCATCAGTGCAGCAATGGACAACATTGTGCTTCCGGATTGCGGGTCCTTTGCATTAGGGTCTGCTCCAACTGTGAGTGCCTGTTTAACGCCTGTGAGATCACCAGTGAACACTGCTCCCGACAGAGCCTGTAGGTTTCCAGTGCTCGCTGCTGCCCATAAATCTGTTGAATTATCTTTGGCGTTTGGCGAGATGGCTGCCTTAATTTTCGGGTCAGCACTAAGCATCTCTCGAATGTTGGCTTTTCCCGTTTCAACCTGTTCCCGTTCCAACGCTACAATACCTAACGCCCGTGACAAAAACTGCGTCATTTCCCACGGTACTCCTAAAACGTCTACAGGTGTTGCCCCATCATCATTCTTTGCGTTGACATCGGCTCCGTTTTTTAGGAGGAGTTTGGCGGTTTCAGCGCGTCCCAAAAACACGGCGAGATGCAAGGCGGTGTTGCCATCTCTGTTTCTGCCGTTGACATCGGCACCATGTTGGAGTAGCAATTCAGCAGCTTCTGTCTGCCCCATCACTGCTGCCCATGTCAACGGAGGCATCTCAAAATGCAGTGCATTAAGATCGGTGCCTTTGGCGATATGCTGTTTGATGGCTTTGATATCTCCATCGCGTACAGCAGCGACTAAGGTGTTTTCTATTAATTTTAGAAAACCTTTCATAAAGTTGCCATCTTCTGGGATGACAAACGGTGGATCGGGTCGTTTCTGCCATATCGGCATCCCATCAACGATCTCTGCCTGTATATCACTTTTGCGGTTGCGGATGAAGTTTCGGACTTCCTCCAGTTCGCTTTCAAAGGTCGGTCTTTTGGGGGTGTCCCCCCATCTTCGGCCCCTATCCCTATCTCCTTCAATGACACGTTGGGCAGACGCTAAATGTGGTTCAACCATTACAGCGATTTTGTCTAACGCGGCTAACAATTCTGGGACATTCCAATGCGTGTCTAAAATCTCAGTCAGTGCTTCTGCATACCGTTCCCGACCAGACTCCAGTTGATACAATTTGTATGCAATTAAGCCCTGCGTCTTGACTGAGATCGGTGCCCGGCGGTCGTTCATGAACTCAAGTTTACTCAGCTTTGTAAAGATAGAGTCCATTCCCCACGGAATGAAGTAAAATTTATTGTCCTCCGGGTTCAAATAGACGAAGAAGTTATTTTTATTGCCGGAGTAACCGTCCCAGAATCCGACTAAACCTTCAGCTGCCCAGAATTTGTAAAACGACTCCAAATCGACCCGTTTCCCGATGGCAGCTTCTGTTGTGTCTCGGCTCGCGAGCAGGGCGATTAAGGCGTTAATTTGTGCCCTTCCCTGTGTATCGTCACCCTGTTTGTGTTCAAAACTATTTTCCCAATTTTCGTAAAAATCCACAACTGTCCCTTCATAGAGGGTACCCTCGCTATTGCCGAAGGCGCGTTTCAATAACGGTTGACGGATGGTCTCCACGTGTGTGTATACGCCGAGGTTTTCTCCGTTCACTGTTACCTTCGCATACGCGCAGCGGGGCGCGGGCACTCCGATTGCATTAAACAGCGCGTACCCCATAAATTGGCTCACTAAACTTGTATCTTGTTTGTTGTTATTAAGTGTCAGGTTCGTCAATCCGTCAATCTCACCCTCTTTGTCAAAATGATTGAGTTTGATTTTGAGAGAGGGACGGGTATGACTTTGCGAACCGATGAACCCTTTTTTGCGAACTCCGACCTTCGGAAAGACCACACCGTCAATACTGACGCTTGCTTCGACCTAGGTATAAGGATGATCCAGGGGCCCGAACTGCCGACGCTCGCTCAGTGCACTTCTAAAATCCCGCGACTGATACCGAATCGTATTCCAATCCCGCTGCGAAACGGTAATCTGTACATCTATGACCCGATCCGTTGGGAAGATATCATCTAACGTTAGTTGTCCGGCGATGCCGTGAACAGAAGCCCCCAAACAGAGCACGATTACTGAGATTATTATCCATTTTGTCATTTTTTATTCCTCCTGCATGTCTCGTTTGTCGTCAGTATAGCATATTTTAGATGCTATGGCAGCTTATTGACTTTCAGATGTTTTTGGTTTATCAACATCTAACTTTTTAACGCCGTTTACCCTAACCTATAGGCCTTGAAAATCATCTGGCCTGGGCGGATCGACTTGACTAAATTGGTACCTATGGGCAGTTTCCTAACCGCCCCCGTCTAACCAGAAGGTTGTTGATAGTACACTACGTGCGCCGACTACCTTGCCTTAAGTGCGCCCCATGTCGTCGTTAACTTACCAGCAAAACCCACAGTCAGGATGTCCCTTGAATTCATAACCTTCTCGACCTCCTCCGCGGTTAACGCACGGTCATATACCGCCAATTCGTCAAGTAGGCCTTTATAAAGGTTCGCACCGCCGTTCGTATCCGGTCTGCCTCCGATTTCGATGTTATTGTCGTTCCAGACCATTACAGGCCCATTGTTTGGTGTCGCCTTCTCACCGACAAGTTCACCATCAAGATAGACTTTAAGTGCTGCATCATCAAAAGTCCCGACAACGTGATACCAAGTATCCGGCTTTAAACCTAAATTGGGGAGTGAAACCGTCGTATCGACATCGGCACCGTTAAACGGTCCCATCTTCTTCTGACCAGAATTGATATACCAATACAACCCTTCACCGCTGCCGAGTCCAAATTCGACGTTATCGTCGCTGGTACCTGATTTGTCGTAAAAAATATTCCCATAGACGTGCCCATTACCGAGCGCGATATCCGATATTTCAAAAGGGTATATCCAAACCGCAACGGTCAGATGTTCGACATAGAGTTCGCTCTGCCCACCCGGATCTGTGATTATAGCGGGGCCACCCGAGAATTCTATCGCACCGCCAACTTTACCTTTGGCGACGAATTCCGCACTATCATGGAGTACCGCTTCAAACCCTTTCGGACCGACATCCCTTGCAATATCACCTTTACCTTCGTTGAACGGCAAGTAAAAGTGTAAGCCATCCGTGATTTGTGCCGTAGCAGTGAGCGTTGCAACAGAAAAAGTAAAAATCGCGAAAATCAAGAAAAGTCTTCTCATTTTTTTTACTCCTTTTTACTCTGTATTATTCATAGGACTTACGCAATTTTGACTGCGGCCCGTTCTGTTATATGCGAATTTTCGGAAAACACAGCGGTCTCCTGCCACAAACGATGAAGTTTGTGCGACAAAAGAGCAGCATGCGTAAGTGCTAAAGTATATAATGAACGATAGAATTTGTCAAAGCACTTTTCATGCCAAAAATCAGTACAATACATGCACCCGATTCTTTCCGCGCATCGTCTCATCTGGCATCGTTATCGGCACTTCAACAACAACGATGAGCGCGCCATCTGCACTTATTGCAACTGTATCATAGGGCAGTTGTCCTTCTGTACGGTAGGTGTACAGATATTTCGATAAGCCGCTGCCATCTGCTGTCAAATCGAACACCGATATACCGTGAAGACTCTCGTTTGGATCTTGTGCGCGCTTGGAGACAGATACCACAGCATAACGGTCCTTTTCATCAATTCGCAAGCCCTGCGGCATATTCTCAAGCTGCCATTGCCACAGTTTTTCCCCCGTCCATGCATAGGCGAACAAAGTCATCCCGTTTGGGTGTGCTGCCGAAGGTCGCTGTGCCCCTTTTCGGAGGTGATATGGGATGTAGGTGTCTCCAGTGACAAAGAGCGCGACAGCGTCCGTTGCCCCAATCGTGCCAGAAGTCGCGACAATGGGAATCCCACTCACCTCCAGCGGGGTTGTCAAATTTTCCTGCCATATCGGTTCGGGTTTATTGACATCAAAGATGAACGCACGTCCGTCGTCTGTTGTTACATTGATGAATTTGCCATCTGGGGAGATGCTCACACCGCGCCAAAACGTGACCTGTGGAAAATACTCGTGCAGCGGTTCAATATCCGCGTGCCACTTTTCTATTCCATCTTCTGTGTTAAGAACAATGAGTGTTCCATTACCAGCACCGTTCTCATCGATCGGACTCCCTTGTAGGTTATGTCCCCTGTCTGTTACAAGCCCAAGGATGTCCCCATCGGTACTGATGTCAAACCAACGTATTATTTTTAAAGTCGCAGTGTTGCGGGGCCATTTCCAAATGACCTCTCCGGTTTCACCATCAAACCGATAGAGTTGGGATTGCTTGCGTGGCGTGTCATCTTCTGTCCATGAATGCACGCTTGCAACCAAAAGGTCTCCGTTCGCCAGCGTTCGCATACACGCTGGCCCGGGGTAGTTGACCCAAGCGTAGACACTGTCCGGATGGCTCGGTGTGGAGGTTTCGATGTCATCGGCGGTACGATATTTCCAGCGAAGTGTCGGTTCAGCGGCTTCGAAATTATAGCAGTAGATGAATCCATCTGCTGCCTGCTCGCCGATATAGAGTCGCGAATTATCTGGACTGAACGCCATTTTCCGGACATAGCCTTCTGAGATTCGAGTTTTCCAAAGCGTTTTGCCTGAGAGCGTTTGGAGAACTGCAAGGTGCCCACTATCAGTTGCAACCGCCAATTTATGTGTATAAGGTGCTTTTCCATGCCCTAAGGCAATCGCGGTCGGTTTCGCGGGTTGACGCAGGTTTTCCATTAGTGACAAAAGCGCGTCTAATTCAACAGTGCGGATGAGGTACGACACCGGCTTCAGCGGCGCGGCTGCTGTTATTAGGTGATCGTTCATGCGAAATTGGTAATCTTGATTCGGTTGCCATGTGAATTGCAATAGGAGACGATGGGTATCAAGTTGCTGGATGATGGGGGCTTCGGCTAATTCGTGTGTCGTGCCCTCAAACACCGTTGCCACACTGATTTTGTCCGAGATACCTTCTTTGTGTTCAATTTCAATGACTACTCCCGCCCGAACCCAAGTGACACTCATGTCGGCTGTCGCAATGCTAATGGGTAAAATGGCAAACAGGCACAGTAAACTTAAAAATAGAATTCGCTGCATTCGTTATGTTTCCTCTTGTTGTTGGGATCGCAGATGTTAAAATGTTTTTGTATTACACAACGCGATTGTAAAATCATACGGATCTGTTTCGGGAGGGTGGCTTAATCCGCCACGCGCCAGAGTCCTCGTCCTAATTTTGCACCGAGAAGTACGCCGATAAACGTATAGGCGAACCCTTCTATCAGGATTCGGAGCACAATATACCAATCGGCATAGAAAAGTCGATAAAACAGTATAGAGAGTTGGAAATCGACATAAACAGCAATCGCATCGCAGAGTCCAAGCACGACTGCCCACGCCAATATATTCCGTCTTCGTACGAATAGAAACCCTGTTTCCAGTAGCAGGACGCTTGTGCCCGTGTAGACAATCGCCATCGGTGTGAAAAGACCGAACGTAACACCGCTAAGCAGTAGGCGGACTGCCGAGACCAGCAAGATTACGCCGCTGCCTTTACCGTCATGCCGTGTTGATGCCCCCGGGGCCCCGCGAATATAAATTAACAGTGCAGTTAGCAAGGCATAGTAAAGCGTCTCGTTGATTAAACCGGTCAGCAATACAGAAATGGGGCCGAGGACAGCGCGAATTAAATTGAGGAACAACGTTGACGGCACCATGACACCTACGAAAATTGTCGTGCCAAATAGTGCGATAACAATGATCTGTTTTGTTGTGAACCCCGCAAAAATTCGCTCATGAAACCGTAGTACGACTGCAAAACCGATGCTACTGCCGATGATTGCCAGCAAACTGATGAGGAGTGCCTGCTGGTTTGGAACCATCAGGTGTAATGGACGTTTTTCGCGAAGGATCGTCGCATCGCTGCCCCAGACTTTCACTGTAATGTCCCGTGCATACTCCCCAGGGAGTGCCTGTTTGGGTTGGTTTCCCTGCTCTATATACATGGGGTAAAAATAGATAGGGAGTGGAATTTTTGTAACCATGCCTCCGGGAAGACTGGCGAATGCCACACTCCGATTCGTCCTGCCATTCGCTGTCGCGGGTGGCGCGAGAAACGGAATCGTTTGACCACTCCTCGTATCTGTGTTGATTGATGATACGACTACATGGATCGTCTCTTCACCCGCATTGCGGAGCTGCACGGTCTGATAAGTGATCGGCTCATACGCATCGGTCTGTGACGTTCCGATCCACCTGAATAGTGGACGTGCATAGTAAATGGTATCTTCACGTTGTTTAGCGTCTACCGTCCCCATTGCATCTGTAGGCATCTTGATGGATTCTATAGAGAGGCGTTCGGTAATCTCTGAAACAGTTGTCGGCTGAAGATGCACCGCTGCCTGCTGCTCCCATGTCTGTCCGCTGTCTGTTGTGAAGCGGACAGTCCCCAAAATTTCTTGGCTCCCTGTTCTAACGACTTCGGATGTTCTCAGTACTAACTCGCGGTACCAGACCTCCGATGCGATATTAAGTCTGCCAGTGGTAAAGAGACAGGTTTCTTTGTTGATTATCTCACTTCTCCAAGCTGTCGGTAGGTCAACAACACTCAGCATTTCAGGAAGACAGAGTTTGAGATCAAAGGTCGTTGGCACATTCCCATTTGTAACGAGGACCGTAGCTGCCATTTCACTGCCGTATAGAACGAGTGCTTTCTGCTCGCTTTCTGACGCATTTTTCAGATCTGACTGTTTCGCAGTGCCGTACGGCATAGCAATCTCTAAATTTCCGTGTGTGTATGCGTGTGGTGCGGTTACTGTTTCAATATCAACACTTCCCGTGGACAAAGTCACCTCAAATCTGTAGGTCTCGCCCTCACGCCACTCAAAATAGAGTGATTCTGTCTGCCGAGGTGGTACTGGAAAATCGAGTTGTGCAACCCGCATGCCATTTGCGTTAAAAGCACTCAGACGCTGTACCGGTGCCTCTGCACTGAATTGCACCTTTGCCCCCAAAGCGAAGAACGTCACCTTCCATGAAAACGGTTCTTCTTTCGGAGTTGCGGCACAACTGATTAGGAAAACGAGCAGGGGCATGCCCCAGAGAGAACGCTTTATTGCGGATTGATCTAAAACGTTCATAATATGAATCCCCATGCCAGTCTCTACACCCTTACCTATTCCCTGAACGGTAGGCTCTGTTGCAAGCGGGGTTGTACCTCACCTGCAACGAGAGCCTCATTAATTGTAGTTTGCTACAAACTTCATGAAACCGCGCCAATGACTCCTAAATTAAAGCCCCTGACTGATCAACACCAGATCGAGGATATTGACGACTTCGTCTCCGTTGACATCGGCGATGATTCCAGGCCCCTGATCGCCCCAGAATCGAGCCGCGAGGCCCATATCCGAGATATTGACAATCCCGTCGTTGTTTATATCTTCTCGGCGCGAGATAACTTGTGCAAACGCAAGGATAGAAGCACCGGGGCCAACATGATACGTTTGCAGGAGAGAGGCATCCATGACATCCATGACACGGACGTAATCCTGCCCACTGCCCCCCCAGTCGGGTTGCGTAATATAGAGGTTTCCATCTGGCGCGAAGGTCAACCCCCCACCGATAGGCGCATCCGCATCGTTACTGAAGTTAGCAATCGTATCATCTTCGTCGCGAATCCAGTCTTGTGCTACAATATCATAGACGAGCAAACCGGGGTTCTGCCAACTGCCTTGCATAAACAACTGCTTTTCGGAATTAAGGGCGGCAGATCCAGGCGTGAACCCGAGTTTAACCGTTTCGGTAATCTCATCGGTCATCGCGTCAATTAGAACGAGGTATCCGGTAATATCATTGTAATTACCTATCGATTTGACGATAACGGTGGATTCGCCATCGTTGAGAATCTGACCCGCGTTCGTCGACACCGGAATAGATTCCAATACAGTATCTGTCGCCGTATCAATGACTGTGACGCTGCTCTGGTAATAGGTGGTTTTCCCCGCTTCTGGATCCCATTCCCATGCCGGGTTTGAGACGTAGGCTTTGCCGTTGAGAAGCGTAATCCCTGTCGGTTTATTGAAGAAACCTGTGAAAACCTTCGTTACATTACGATTCGGGATATCAATGACATGTACTTCATGCGCCCCTGCACAGGTAACGTACATTTTCTGATCGTTGATAAAAGCGACCTGCTGAGGGGTTGCCCCCTCTTGAATCGGAATTTCGCCAACGATCTCCCGGTCTTCCAAATTGAAAATAAAAATGCCATCGCCGTTACTTGGAGCCCCTGTAACAGGTAAATTAAAAGTCGGGATATACGCGAGATGCCCTCGGATGGCAAGACCAACTGCCCGCCTCCGCTGAAGCACTTCGTTGCTAAAATGGAGTATTTGGTTGTCAACAGCCCGTCTCTCATTCGGTTCCATTAAATCGATGAGTGAAAGTGAAGCGGTGATGCCCAAATCGGGATGCGTCAGGGCATTTATGACAACCGCAAGGTCTTGAACCTCTGTTTGTCCAAAGGTTGGATTAATGAGGAACATGAAGCATAGCACGACTATCAGTACGGATGCGTGCCGTTTGAAACACGAGTTGAATGAAAAATGTCGCCGAGAGAAAAAAAATCTGTTCATATTTTTTAATTGCAAATTTCGGCTTGCAAGCTTCGCCGAAACCCTCCGTAATGAAACAAGAAACCCCTGCTTCCAACGGAAAGACAGGGGATGCGGCGACACTTCGTATAATACTGATCCTGCAATCGCGTCCGAAAACTCTATACCGAAATCAGGACTTCTATATTTAATCTAACAGGATACTGCTGTGCGCTGTTCCACCGCTTTCCCGCGAAAGCAGATGCGTGAAACACGATTCAGGCAGGTCTCCTGACTTCCGATCTTTTGGCGTAGCTTGCAAGCCAAAACTTGCGCTACAAAAGTCCGCTGAACCTTCCCATCAACGAATTAACAGTGGTCTTTTCAGCGAGTATTGTGATCGTTCACAGTGGCGGGGCCGTGGCGGATTCTCACCGCGCTTCCCTATTCTCCGTAATTCGGCACCTGAACCGTTAATTTATTCAATTGTTGTCAATGTCTATATTATATCACACAGCACCATTTTTTGCAAATTTTTTGTAGGTTCGTGAAAGTATTCACAAAAACCGGAATCATCCATCCGAATGGGTATTCCATATTTTTGGTTTTTATGCTTGCTTGTTTTAAACGGAATTGGTATCATAAAGGTTAGTTCTTGTAGGAGCGTCTTCCAGTCGCGATGCATCAAATAGCAATATTGCTCTAACGGTTTAAAGAAAGATAACGCAATGTCAAAAACCGCCCGTATCCGAGACAACAGCATGTACGGCACCGTTGCCGATTTTTTGCGAACTAAAATCCAAGACGGTTCTGACCTCTCCATTGTCTCCGCCTATTTCACCATTTACGCCTTTGACAAACTCAGAGACGAATTAACGGGCATTCAAGGGCTCCGTTTCCTGTTCGGTGAACCGAGTTTTACCCGCATTGATCCCGACAAAACCGAAAGCAAGGCGTTCCAGCTCACTGAATCAGGGTTAAAACTCCAAAACTATCTTCCGCAAAAAGAGGTCGCTAAGGCGTGTGCCGACTGGATTAAAGAAAAGGTCGAGATTCGTTCCGTCCGTCAATCAAATTTTCTGCACGGCAAAATGTATTATATTGCGAACGGTAATAGCGAAGATGCAATCCTCGGCAGCTCTAACTTCACCGTGCGCGGCTTAGGACTCAGCGAAACAGCAAGCAATATTGAGCTCAACCTCGAAGTCGACAGTAAAAGTGATTGTGCTGACCTGAAAACGTGGTTTGATAATCTATGGGAATCGGATCAGGTAGCAGATGTAAAAGCAGAAGTGCTGCAAACCCTCAAAAACGCTTATCAGGACAAAGCCCCCGAATTCATCTACTACAAAACGCTTTACCATCTCTTTGAAGACATATTGGCAGATGTAGGCGACACGGAATTTGCCGAAGCGAATCCTTCATTCTTGCAAACGGAAATCTGGCAGACGCTCTACACCTTCCAAAAGCACGGTGTGCAAGCCTGTCTGCAGAAACTCAAAGCATATAACGGGTGTATCATCGCCGATAGCGTCGGATTGGGCAAAACCTACGAGGCACTCGCGATTATCAAGTACTTTGAACTGCGAAATGCGAATGTCTTGGTGCTGTGTCCGAAAAAATTAGAAAAGAATTGGACGCTTTATCCGATACACTATCGCAGAAGACGCAACCCCCTGAAAGCCGATCGGTTTCGCTACAATGTGCTGGCACACACGGATTTGAGCCGAGACTCTGGAGATGCCAACGGTATTGATCTTGCACAACACGAATGGGATGGGTACGATCTTATTGTTATCGATGAATCTCATAACTTCCGAAATCGTGGTGCCCGTTACCAGAAATTGATGGAAGATGTCATCCAGAGGGGTGGCAAAACCCAAGTCTTAATGCTCTCTGCCACACCGGTCAACAATCGCCTCACTGATCTTGCGAATCAGATCTGTTTAATCACTGAAGATCGGGACGACGCTTTTAGAGAGACTGGTATTCCAAGCGTTAGCGGCACACTCAACGCCGCACAAAACCGTTTCGATACCTGGACAGCAGAAACCGATCAACCTTCAACTGTCGGAGGGGTTTCTAATCCCGCCAATCAAACAGAAAGCCTTGCGGAAAGCCTGAACGCTGACTTTTTTGTACTATTGGATCGCCTCACTATCGCGCGTTCCCGGACCCATGTCGTAAACTTCTATGACAATGCGATTCAAGAGATCGGTCGATTCCCGGATCGTGAACCTCCGCAATCTATCTTCCCTGAAATTGATCTGCAAGGGCAATTTCCGACTTACCAGACAATCAGCCATCAGATTGATGGGTATCAACTCGCGATCTTCAATCCATCAAGATACATTCGTCAAGAATGTCGTCACCACTATGGCGAGAAACTCCTCCAGCAACGCGAGTTCAATCTGATCGGTATGATGAAGGTGAACTTCCTCAAACGTCTTGAGAGCAGCGTTTACGCCTTCACATCAACCCTTGAACGTACCATTGAGAATATTAAAGAACGGGAATCTGAAATTCAGAACTTTCTGAGCGCAACACAGAGCGTTGGCAGGGAGAGCAGTTTCGACCCGTTTGCTGAAACGACAGAAGAATACGGAGAGGATGCCGAATTACAGACCGGCATCCAAGCGGGGAAAAATCAAACTTACCACTATGAACATATTGACCTTGATACTTGGCTGACCGACCTTCACGACGATAGAACACAATTGGCTAAAATTTACAAAATCGCGCAAAATATCACGGCTGATCGGGATGCAAAATTGGAGTACCTCAAGCAACGGATCGCTGCCAAAGCTCAGAATCCCACAAAAAAACGAGACGGGCAACAGAACCGTAAAGTCCTCGTCTTTACCGCCTTTGCGGACACTGCCAACTACCTCTACGATAATCTATACGAATGGGCAAAGAAGACGCTTAATATTGAAGCCGCTGTCGTTACAGGCGGCGCAAGCAGAAGTGAACTCGTCAGGAACGACTTCGACGAAATCCTTACGAATTTTTCGCCGATTTCCAAAGAGCGGGACGATGAGGAGAGAGCGGGTGAACTCCCAGACATTGATCTACTTATCGCTACCGATTGTATTTCTGAAGGGCAAAATTTACAGGACTGTGATTATCTCATCAATTACGACATCCATTGGAATCCTGTCCGAATTATCCAACGTTTCGGACGGATTGACCGGATCGGCAGCCAAAACAAGAAAATCCATCTTATCAACTTCTGGCCCACGCCTGAACTCGACGCATACATCAACTTGAAACCTCGCGTTGAAGCGCGGATGGCACTTGTCAATCTCACTGCAACAGGCGACGATGATCTACTCTCATTAACGGAAAAAGAGAGTATGGAACAGGTCTGGACGCACCGAGACGAACAACTCCGCCGCATGCAAACCGAAATCCTTGATTTTGAAGATATCGAGGAGCAATTGAATCTTAACCAATTCACACTTGACGATTTTCGGGCGCAGCTCCTCAACTATCTCCGCGAAAATGAAGCAAAGCTCAGGGAGGCTCCCCTCGGTTTATACGCCATCACTGCACCGCTCACACACGCCGGGGGTCCTGTGAATATCAACCCCGGGGGTGTCTTCTGCCTAAAGCAGACTCGTGAGAAAGAGAACAATGAAGAAGGGAAAAAACACAACCCGATTCACCCGTACCACCTCGTGCATATCAGCGATGACGGTGAGGTCTCCATCGGATTCACCAACCCAAAACGGATTTTGGAACACCTCCGTACACTTTGTGTTGAGAAGAAACAACATGATCAAGACCTCTGCAACTATTTCAACGAGGAAACCGACAACGGCAGCGATATGACACACTATGAGATGCTACTTGATGCCTCGCTAAATTCAATTCGTGAGGCATACAACCGGAAGGTCAATGATCAACTTGACGCGAGTACTGATGCACTGCTCCCGACTGTTGATAGTCAGATTACCGAAAAAACAGAATTTGAACTCGTTACATGGTTAGTCATTAGATAATAGCCCGTGGTGTGGCACAATCTTCCAGAGTGTGCCTGCCGTAGACAGTAGCCCGTGGTGTGGCACAATCTTCCAGATTGTGTCTGCCGTAGCGTTCTGTTTTTCGCCAACCGGAAATGGACGTTACAAAAACGTGAGTTTGATAAATACCTAAAACAGCCGCTTTTCCGCTGAGCGTCCGCCTTCCCCCCTGATAAGGGGGGATCAAGGGGGGTTGAGTTTCTAAAAATCGCTGTTTTTCGGGGAATCTCTTGCTTTTTTCGTGAATATGCGTCTGCTGGGGAAACCTCTCATATTTTTTTAAACTGGCGTTACAAAAAATATAGATGTAAAACGGGAAAACTAAAAATGAATTCACAAATAACAATCCAGGAAAACATCGAGAACGCCCTAAAGGACTTTCGTAACCGCCCGCTCAGAGCAGCCGCTACAAAACTCCTGAACACACTCGGCTACCACAGCAAGCGAGTCGGAAACGATGGCAT